>NZ_JAJDKB010000022.1:0-47955 GCF_020589955.1 Faecalibacillus sp. TM498 | reverse complement strand
AAAACGTAATCAATCGCGGATAAATAAGATTGATAGAAAGGAATGTATATTGTAGGTGACTACTCAGATGGGTCAATTACAATATACCAGAAGTTATGAAGAAAATAAAATTATTACTTTGTTTATTTATGTTAACAACTTTATGTGGATGTTCTAATTCAAACAAAAATGAATCAAGTAAGACACTTAATGCAGCTATGTTTTGGATTTCAACATCTTTAGATCCGACAAATAATTATGATGGTTGGGTTTTAAGTCGTATTGGGGTAGGAGAAACATTGTTAAAACTTAATGAAAAATATGAAGTGGAACCATGTCTGGCAAAATCCTATGAACAAATTGATGATACAACCTGGAAATTGACTTTAAAAGATTCTATTACTTTTTCAAATGGTAAAAAAGTAACAGGAGAAAATGTCAAAGCATGTTTAGAAAGAGCTTTTGAAAAAAATACAAGAGCGATTGATTATTTTGATTTAAATCATGTTGAAGCAAAGGGGCAAGATATTTATCTTTATTTAAATAAATCAAGTGGGGCAATCTTAAATAATCTTTGTGAACCACTTTTTACTATTTATGATGCAAGTCAAAGTGAAGAAGATATTGCCAATCATCCTCTTTGTACCGGCCCTTTTATGGTGGATGATTTTGTTTCAGAAAAAACAATCGATACAAGCAAAAATAAAAAATATTACGATGGTAAAGCAAAACTTGACCATGTTCATTTTAGTCAAGTGGCAGATTCTGATGCACGTGTTTTAGCGTTACAATCGGGTGAAGTTGATCTTGCGAATACGATAGATTATTCAAGTTTAAAATTATTTAGGAATAATAAAAATTATCATGTTTTAGAGGTTTTAGGCCCACGTACAAATGTTATTTATATGAATAATGAAACAACATTTTTAAGTGATTTAACGATTAGAAAAGCTTTATCTTATAGTGTAAATCGTAAAAGTATTGTTAAATTGATTGGGGGAAAAGAAGCAACTGGTCTTTATTCAAGTGCATTACCTTATGGAGATGTTTCTAATGGCTATAGTCTTAATTTAAAAGAAGCCAATCGTCTTTTAGATGAAGCGGGCTATGTTGATACGAATAATGATGGTATCAGAGAAAAAGATGGACAAGAAATCATTTTAAATTATTATGAAAGCGCGGATCATGGTTCAGCAGATGCAAATATTATTGCGCAATCTATGCAAAGTGAAGCAAAAAAGATTGGTATTAAAATTAAACTTAATCAAGTTGAAAATGTGAATGATATTAAAGCAGCAGGAACTTTTGATTTATGTTCGGCTAATGATTCAAGTGCACCTACAGGTGATCCAGAAATCTTTATTCAACAACGTTATTTATCAACGGGTTCAAGTAATACAGGACGTTATAAAAACTCAAATCTTGATAATTTGATTCAACAATTTTCCACAACTTATGATGTAAAACAAAGACAACAACTTGCTATTCAAGCAAGTGAAATGATTTTAGATGATGCTGCCAATATTTATGTTTCTTATGTTCCTTTAAATACGGTAACTTCTTCTAAGGTCAAAGGAGCTATTTGCCATCCGGTTGATTATTATATGATTACAAAGGATATTGATCTTAAATGAGTATATTAAATTATCAAAATTTAACATTGACTTATAATGAACAAGAAATTTTACATCATATAGATTTAATGATTCCTAAAAATCAAATTACAGTTATTGTCGGTCAAAGTGGTAGTGGGAAATCAACATTACTTAAAGCAACAATGGGATTGTTAAGTGATGATGCAAAAATTATAGAGGGTAAAATTTTATTTGAAGAAGATAATTTATTAGAAAAGGGTTTAGATTGTTATAGAGGAAAAAAAATAGGCATGATTTTTCAAAATCCTTTAACTTATTTTGATGATTATCAAAATATTGAAGAACATTTCTATGAAAGTTTACATACTCATTTTAAATATTCTAAAAAACAGTCAAGAGAAATAGCTATTCATTATTTAAAACAAATGGGGCTAGAAGAAACTATTTTAAACAAGTATCCTTTTGAATTATCAGGAGGAATGGCTCAAAGGGTGATGATTGCTTTAGTATTATGTTTACAACCTTCACTTGTTTTGGCTGATGAACCGACAAGCAGTTTAGATGTCGTTATTCAAAAACAAATTTTAGATTATCTTTTAAATCTAAAAAAACAAACAACTTTTGTGTTTGTAACACATAATATTCAAGTAGCACGTTATATTGCAGATCAAATAGTTGTTATTAAAGATGGAATGATTGTAGAAAAAGGAAATGTAGAGACTCTTTTTAATGCTCCTAAGCATCCCTATACAAAGTCACTATTATGAAAGGAAAAGAATAATGCGTTTATTTGAAGCTAAAGATCTTACAAAAAAATACGATAAGACTGTTTTAAATCATCTTGATTTTAGCATTGATGAAGGTGAAGTTGTTGGTATTATTGGTGTTAGTGGATGTGGAAAAAGTACCCTTGCAAGACTTGTTTCAGGTATTGAAAAACCTTCTTCAGGTTCTTTATTATATCAAGGAAAAACAGTTGATTTTAAAAAGAGTCGTAAAGATATACAACTTATTCTTCAAAATCCAATTGAAAGCTTTTCGCCACGAATGAAAATCAAACAGTTTCTTTATGAACCTTATCATTATTTTTATCATTTAAATAAAAAAGAAGTGATGACTGCTATTAAAAAGATATTAGAACAAGTAAGTATGGATGAGACTTGTTTGGAAAAATATCCTCATGAATTAAGTGGAGGACAGTTACAAAGAATATCAATTGCTAGAGCATTGATTATACAACCCCAATTACTTATTTGTGATGAAATTACCAGCAGTCTCGATCAAGTGTTTCAAAGAGATATTATCGAATTATTAAAACAATGTGTTTATAAATATCATATGGCTATTCTTTTCATTAGCCATGATCTTTCATTGGTTCATGAGTTTTGTCATCAGGTTCTTGTTTTAAATGATGGAAAAATCATAGAAAAAGGAACAATACAACAATTATATAAAAGTGAAAATGAAGTTGTACAAAACTTATTAAAAGCAGCTTATTTAAATGGTTAGGATATTTTGAAATATCCTTTTTTCTTTACAATGATAAGAAGATATTGTTATAATTATAACAAGAGTTATATATAACGTGAGTTATAGAAAGGAGGCTTTTATGCCAGCAAAAAGAAAAATACAAAAAGAAGATATTCTACAAGCAAGTATTTCGATTATTAGCCATGAAGGACTCAATGCTTTAAATGCCAGAAAGATTGCAAAGAAATTAGGCTGTTCAACACAACCACTTTTTTATATTTATGAGAATATGGATGTTTTAAAAAAAGATGTGATAGATGAAATTGTAAAGATTTTTGATCGAGAAGTTTTAAAAAGTGAAACAGGTCAATTAGAATACAAGGATATTGGAATCAATTATATTCGTTTTGCTAAAGAAGAACCTGAATTATTTAAAATTATGTTTAACCGAAAAATAAATGAAGGAGCATTTGATTTTATTGATTTAACAGGATCAGCAAAGACAATCCTTGAAACAATTTCAAAACAAACAGGAATGTCAAATGAAGATGCTAAACAGTTTCATTTAAGAATGTGGTTATATGTCAATGGGATTGCTAGTTTAGCAGCCAATCAGACCGTTGAATTTAATGATGAAGAAATTGCAGAACTGTTAAAGGATCAATATGTTTCAATGCTTCTTTATGAAGTAAAAAAGGGAAATGTAAAAGAAGAAATTTTGGCACAACTTATTAAAAAGAATAGGGAAGGAAAAGAATGATGGAAAAAGTAATAGAGGTTTCACATCTTACAAAAGAGTATAAAAATTTAAAAGCAATTGATGATTTATCCTTTAATGTTTATCAAGGAGAAATTTTAGGATTATTAGGACCTAATGGTTGTGGAAAAAGTACAACTATTAACTCTATTTTATCATTACTTAAATATCAAGAAGGATTTATTAAGGTTTTTGGTAAAGAAATGAAACCTGATTCTTATGATTTAAAAGCAAAGATAGGAGTTATTTTTCAAGAAGTAGCTGTTTTTGATGAATTGAATGTTTATGATAATATCAATTATTTTTGTGGTTTATATATTCGAGATAAAAAACAAAGAAAACAATATGTTGACGATGCAATTAACTTAGTAGGATTAAATGATTTTAAAAAGTTTTTACCTAAACAACTTTCCGGAGGATTGCTACGTAGATTAAATATTGCTTGTGGGATTGCCCATAAACCTAAACTTATCTTTTTAGATGAACCAACTGTTGCAGTTGATCCACAAAGTCGTAATCATATTTTAGATGGTATAAAAAAATTAAGAGATCAAGGGGCTACAATTGTTTATACAACACATTATATGGAAGAAGTAGAAATACTTTGCGATCGTATTATTATTTTAGATAAAGGAAAGATCATTGCTCAAGGAACAAGTGATGAATTAAAGAAAGAAGCAAATATTGAGGAAAAGATTGAACGTGTAGGTCCAACTCTTAATGACGTTTTCTTAAAATTAACAGGAAAGGAATTGAGGGATTGATGTTTATTCATAATCTAAAGTATACAGTTAAAATACTTTTTAAAAATAAAGTTCTTATTTTTTGGATGTTTGCTTTTCCTATTATTTTAGGTATTTTCTTTCACATGGCTTTTGAAAATATTGAAAAAGACGAAGCTTTACAAGTTTTTGATATTGCAGTTATTGACAATAAGGAATATCAAAACCAAACAATTTATCAAGAAACCTTTAAAGAGCTTTCTGATAAAAAAAATAAGGATCAGTTATTTCGTATTCATTTTGTAAATAAAAAAGAGGCGGAACAGCTTTTAGAAGATAATGAAATAGAAGGATATGTTCTCTTTAATAAACAAGAACCACAAATTGTGATTAAAGAAAATGGTATGGAACAAACAATCTTGCAATTTGTTATGGATGAAATTAAACAAAATAAGAGGATGATAGAAGATCTAACAAAGAAACAAATTGAAGATGAAATACAACAAGGAAACTACAATTTTAATGTTCAACAAATTGTACATGATATTCTTCAAAAGCTCAATAACCAAGAAGTATCTTTAAAAGACACATCAAGTAGTCATTTAAGTTATATGCAAATTGAATATTATACCTTAATTGCCATGGCTTGTATGTATGGTGGGATGTTAGGTTTAACAGCTATTAATAATCAATTGGCGAATATGTCCGCTAAAGGGAAAAGAGTTTCTGTTTCACCAAATAAAAAAGGAATACTTGTCTTATCTTCAGCACTAGGTTCTTATTTAGTAAGCCTTGTTGGTTTAGCAATTCTTTTAATCTTTTTAAAATTTGGTTTAAATGTTGAATTTGGTAGTCAATGGCTTTATATAATCATTCTTTCTTTAGTTGGTGATTTAGCAGGTATTTCGATGGGAATATTTATTGCTTCTGTTTTTAGAGTTTCTGAACAAGCAAAAACAGGAATTAATATTGCGATTTCTATGTTTTTCTCGGTTCTATCTGGGATGATGGGTGTTACTTTAAAATATGTTATTGATAAAAATATACCTATTATTAATCTTATCAATCCTAATAATTTGATTACCGATGGTTTTTATGCTTTATATTATTACAATACATTTAATCGATATATCAGAGATATTTGTTGTTTAGGAGTATTTATTATTGTATGTTTATTTATTTCTTTTAGGACTTTAAGGAGGGAACAATATGATTATATTTAGTACCGTTTTTAAAATCTTAAATAAATTAAAAGGAAACTTAATTCTTTATACAGTGATCTTACTTGCAATTACATTATTTAATACAACTTCTGGTAATATGAATCATTATGAGGCAACAAAACCAGATATTTTGATTGTAAATAAGGATCAAAACAATGAAATAACCAAAGGATTTGTTTCGTATTTAAAAGAACAAGCGATATTAAAAGATATTGACATCAATGATCAAGAAAAAGTAGACGATGCCTTATTTTATCGTGATATAAGTTATGTTGTGTATATTCCTGAAAACTTTGGTGGTGATCTTGTAAATGATAAAAATCCAACGATTGAATATAAATCAAATGGTAATGAAAATGCATCTTTTACCCAAATGTTAATTGAAAAATATATAAAGACAGTAAATCTTTATAAAGAGCATTATCAAGGTAAAGCTTTAAATCAAAAAGTCAAACAAGTGATTAACCAAAAAACAAAAGTAAACCTCAACACATCTTTAGATAGTTCTAAATTGAATCAAGTGAATGTTTATTTTAATTTCTTAAACTATGCCTTACTTGCTGGGGGAGTTTATTGTATGACAATGATTCTTGCAAGTTTAAATCAAGAGGGTGTACGTAAAAGAACAATTATGAGCAGTTTTTCATATCGTAAATATAATTGGATTGTTTTTGCTTCTTTAGGTCTTGCTTCTTTTATTGTATGGTTAGCCTATATGATTATTAGTTTTATCTTATTTAAAGAAATTATGTTAAGTGGGAATGGGATTGCTTATATTTTAAATTCATTTGTTTTTTCAATATGTAGTTTGGCCGTAGGATTCTTAATTGGAACTATTACCCATAATAAGCAAGCTATTGGAGGTATTGTCAATGTTGTTGCTTTAGGAACATCGTTTCTTTGTGGATGCTTTGTGCCAATGTCATTTATGCCAAGTTATGTTTTAAAGATTGCTCATATTTTACCAACGTATTATTTTGTACAAAATAATGAACTTATTAAAACATTAGAATATTTTAAATTAGAAACATTACAACCAATAATTATTAATGGTATTATTGTTTTAGGATTTACCTTAAGCTTTGTTTTGATTACCTTAATGATTAGTAAAAGAAAACAAAAGATTGGGTGAGTGTATGAAAGAATTTCTATTAATTGTTGTCATTGTTATTTTAATGAATACAAAAAAACAAATATCAAAAGATCATTATTTAAGTTTAGGAATGTTAATGGGATGCAATAGGATACTATTTTAAAAAGGACGAGTCATCAAGATGGATAAGAATGAATTATTAATGAATATTTATAAAATTCACACAACACATTTAGGTATATCAAGAATTAAAAGAAATTTAGGAATTGAAGAAGATGTTGTAGAATTTTGTAAGAATAAAGTTTTAGATAAAAAGAGTTTGATATATCGTAAAGGGAAAAACTGGTATATTGAAAATGGTGCTATAAAAATAACAATTAATGCAACAAGCTATACCATTATTACGGCACATACAATAAAATAGATTTTCACAAGTTGTGCACATTATGCACATTTTATTCACATTGAAATTAAAATATAAAGTTAGGTTATCATCATTTTGATATGGGACAATCATATGGTAATGAAAAAGGTATAGGCAAATATATCCGTAAACATGTCAAGTAACCAAAGAAAGTATTGTTCAAACCATTAAAACAACGGGACTAGGTTATTTAGATAGGATGATTATTCATAGAGCTTAACCTTAGGAGAAAGTCAATCAAAGCGATGATCGTTATCTAGAAGGAAATAAAATTGCTTGTAAAGCTTTAGAAGATGTTTATAAGGAAGGAAAGTTAAAAGTAATTTGTGAAATTTTATATGAAGAATTTCGTGCAGAACACATGGATTTTATTGATGGTCCAGCTACTAATACTTCTATTTTAGATGAAGATTAAAAAGTGATGTTATTTGGGTTTGCTATAAAGCATAACGATTAAAAGATATTGACAATTTGTTAGTATCTTTTTTCTTGACAATCTTTTTTATAATTATATAATTGCCAATGATAATTACCATTGGTAATTAATAGGAGAAATTAATGAAAAGCGAAAAAGTAAAAGAAATGTTAGATAGCTGTTACATGGCTAAAAGGATTTTAGATATGTTGCCTAAACTTCCTGAAGGAGTTTTACCATCCTATGTACGTTATTTAGAAACGATTATCGAACTTGAAGAAAAAAATCAAAAAGTGAAGGTTTCAGATGTGAGTGAAGTTTTAAATCTTCCTCGTCCGGGAGTTACACGTACAATTCATGTAATGGAAGAAAAAGGATATTTAAAAAAAGAAACAGCTAAACATGATGGACGTGTCACTTATGTGACCGTTACAAAAGAAGGAAAAATGATTTTTGAAAAATACAATAAAGATTATTTTCAAAAATTAGCCTTGTGTTTGAATCATGTTTCTAATGATGAAGCAGATTGTATGATTCAAACTATTGAAAAGTTTTATGAAGTTATGTGTGAAGGGAGAGAAAAATAATGGATCACTCTAAATCAGATTTTACGCAGGGAAGTATTTTAAAGAAATTAACGTTGTTTATGATTCCCGTTTTAGGTGCGCTTATTTTACAAGCGGCCTATGGAGCGGTTGATTTACTTGTTGTTGGAAGATTTGGAACAACAGCAGGACTTTCAGCAGTTTCTACAGGAAGTCAAGTTTTAAACTTGATAACATTTGTGGTAACACAATTTGCGATGGGAATTACAGTTTTAATTGCAAGATATATTGGTGAAAAGAAAATGAATTCGATTGGTGCTTTAATAGGAGGAGCAACGGTAGTTTTTGCAATTATTTCTGCAATTATATTTGTAGTTATGATTATGTTAGCATCACCAATTTCAACTTTGATGCAAGCACCTAAAGAAGCACTTGGTTTAACTGCTACTTATGTAAGAATTTGTGGGGCAGGTATTTTCTTTATTGTTGCTTATAATCTATTATCAGCGATCTTTAGAGGTTTAGGCGATAGTAAATCACCTCTTTTATTTGTGGCAGTTGCCTGTGTTATTAATATTATTGGTGATTTAGTTCTTGTTGCAGGATTACACTTAGATGCAGCAGGAGCCGCCATGGCCACTGTCTTTGCCCAAGGAATCAGTGTTGTTTTTGCTTTAATGTTATTATTTAAAAGAAAATTATCATTTAAAATTACAAAGCATGATTTTAAAATCAATTCACATTGTGTTCGAGCTTTAAAAATTGGGTTACCATTAGCGCTTCAAGAATGTTTAACACAAATTTCATTTTTAGCTTTATGTGCTTTTATTAACCGTTTAGGATTAGAAGCATCATCCGGTTATGGTGTTGCTTGTAAAATCGTTAACTTTGCCATGTTAGTACCAAGTTCATTAATGCAATCAATGGCTTCTTTTGTTGCCCAAAATGTGGGTGCTGGTGATGAAAAAAGAGCGAAACATGCAATGTTTACAGGAATGGGTATTGGCTTAATAATTGGTGTTGTTGTCTTTATCTTAGTTTTATTTAAAGGAGATTTACTTACAAGTATTTTTACAACAGAAAAAGCCGTTATTTTACAAGGTTATGCTTATTTAAAAGGATTTGCTTTAGAAACAATTGTAACAGCAATATTATTTAGTATGATTGGTTATTTTAACGGTCATTATCAAACGGTATGGGTCATGGTACAAGGACTTATTCAAACACTTCTTGTACGTTTACCGCTTTCTTACTATATGTCAATTCAACCTCATGCAAATTTAACAAATATTGGTTTAGCTGCACCAATTGCTACAATTGTTGGTATTATACTAAATGTATGTTTCTATATTTATTTAAGTAAAAAAATGAAAAAAGAAAATGCTTAGGAAGTGTGAAAAACACTTCTTTTTTTAATGGAATGATAAAATTTGATTTGAATATTTAAATAGTACATAGCGATTGTATAATAATACCGAAAGGGTGATCACCGTGAAAAATATACCAACAGGAATTAAAAGTTTTAGAAAGCTTAGAGATGAAAATTATTACTTTGTAGATAAAACACGGATGATTAAAGATTTTTTAGAAAGAGGTTCTGAAGTAACGCTAGTTACAAGACCATCACAGAAGAAATAAAAAATATTAATGGAATTACTTTTATTTGGGTAACAGATGGTCAAGGATGGAATACTGCAAAACATAATTTAAAAGAAATATTTGATGTTTTAAAACATCTATATTGCATTAAGGATTTAGGAAATGGTATTCTTGAAACAATAATTAAATGATAAAAAATATAAAATACATAACATATAAAAAATCGTTAAAATATATAATTATATTTCTAACGGTTTCTTTTTTTATAACAAATTTTAAAATTATTTTATCTTTGTTAAATTTTCATAGCTAAATAAAACTTATCAACATAATCATTTTCTATAGCTAAAAGTAATTCATCTTTATACTTGCTATCATTAATTAATTTAACTAGTCGAACATTCCTTTCTTTTAAACTCTCTATTACACCTTGAGAAGGAATGATATTTGATTTTGATGAATTATTTGATTTGCTTGTTAAAACTAAGTTCCAAATATCATCACTGTACATGAAAGACCACGGAATGACATGATCAACAGAAATATCATTTTCTTGTAATACTTTTCCAGTATAAAAATCAATTGCTTGATAGTTATTGCTTTTTAAAAGAATATTTTTATATTTTGTTAAACTGCTTCTTTTAATAGTATTATCAGAAATGCCTTTTACTTTAGAAGCAATTCTTGGAGAATGATTAAATTTTTCAAGAAGTTGAGCCCATTTAAAATTAATAAGTTGAGATAAAACAAAACTATATTCTTTAAGCGATAGTACTTGTTGTTTAGTAAAAGAAATAAACATGCAATTTTTATCTAAATAATAAAGATCATATTCTTTTTTATTTGCTAATTTAAATCTCCAAGAAACATCATTTTTTAATGTTTTAGCATTGTCGTTGATAATTTTACGATATTGTTTTTCATGTTTTAAAATAGTCTCAGCTTTATCAAACCAAACAGGAACATGAGTACGTTGAATAGATTCATATAGATTAATTAGAAGATTGACATTTTGAACTAAAATGGGAATTTTCTTTTTGTTTGGACTTTGATCAAGATGAAAGAAATAGGTTTGATTCCAATAATATTTAATCATCTTTTTTGCAATATGTTGAAATGTAAAAGTTACTTGTTTATCTAATTGATTTGTTTCAAAACATAGTTCAATAATAGCTCTTCCCCATGCAAGTTTATATGTATTATCATTATTCATATTTTCTATAATTTCTAACCATTGTTTGATATAGCTGTTCATTTTATTTCTCCAAATATTTAATATTATTTCTTTATAAATTTTAACATAAAGAAAATGAATTTAAAAATTAATTTCTCTATATTTTGTTTGATAGCACTTTTGCATAATGCTATGATTAAGAGAAAAAAAGCAAACGCTTAGGAGGAAAAAGAAATATTTGATAAATTATTTGAACCGATACAGATTCGTGGCATGGAATTAAAAAATCGTGTTATGATGTCTGCGATAGGTACGCATGAAAGTGTGGAAAGTGAAGGCAGAAAAAGTGTTATAGATAAGTTGATTGCTTATCATGTAGCACGTGCTAAGGGTGGCAATGGTTTAAATACGGTTGAGGTTACTGCTGTTGACAAAGCAAGTGCACATTTTGGATTTTTATTTATAGCTGGAGATAAGTATACTAATGGCTTAAAAAAATTAAATGATGTAGTACATGATGCTGGTGATAAAACATGTATTCAACTTTGGCAAGGAGGTTTAGCTGTTGCTTTAGATTAAAAATCAAAAATTCTAGTTCCAAATGATATACCATTAAATGCAGAATATACTGTGCAAGAAATTACTTTTGAAAGATTATTAGATGTCATTAATAAGTTTGGTGAGGTAGCTAAATGTTCAGTTGAAGCTGGATTTGATTTTTTAGAATTTCATTGCGCTCATATTAGAATTTCATTGCGCTCATAATTATTTACCACACTCAATGTTTTCTAGTGGAATCAATCATCGAAGTAATGAATGGGGTGGGAGTTTTGAAAATTAATAGAAATTTCCACTTTAATGTATTAAAGCTATTCGTCAAAATATATCAGAAGACATGCCTCTATTTTTGAAAATAGATTGTCATGATGATATGCTTGAAAGTGGATTAATTCTTAAAGAAGTGATTGACTTTTGTAAAGATGCTAAAGAATATGGTGTCAATGTTTTAAATATATCACGTGGAAATATTATAACAGCTGTAACTCTTTATGAAGTAGCTCCTGTAGATATTAAAAATGGATTCAATGTAGAAGATGGTGAACGTATTCGTAAAGAAATAGGAATGTTTACAATGCCTTGTGGACGTATCAATACTCCTGAATTTGCTGAAAAGATATTAGAAGATGATAAAGCAGATTTAATTGTAATGGCGCGTGCGCAACTTGCCGATGCAAATTTTTGTAATAAAGCTAAAAATGGTCAAGTGAATCAAATTCGTTATTGTAGTAATTCTTTGTATGATCCAAGTATCAAACATATTACGTGAATAAGAAATCCAGGATTATTAGAAGAAGCAACAGATAGTCTCTCTATGACTTCACATCCTAAAAAAGTTGTTATTGCAAGTGGAACAGAATATTTATAAGATGGTGTTATTATAGCAGTTGTTTTAAATCAAATGACATAAGTGATTATGAAAAACTTGACATATCAACTCATATTATTGGTGATTGTAAAAAAGCAAATGTTGCTTTGATGCGTTTAGAGATGCATGTTATGCAGTATTAGATATTAATAAATAATAATAAAACAGGATGAACAATAATTGTGTTGTAATATTCCTGTTTTTAAATTATTTTTAGAATTAGTATAGAACAATTATTAAATATGATAAAATTAGATAAAAGAAAATTGATTATAATAGTTTAAAACCAAAGGAGATCTGTCTATGTATTTTAAAGAACCGTTTGACAAAGAAAAAATTGAAAAACAACATGAAGAATTATTAAATATTTTTAAAGAAGATCTTTCAAATCTATCTGATAAAACAATTAAGAAACATATACAAAATGTTGATTTCTTTATCAATGAATATTTATTAAATCGTAATAATGCAAATTATGAAGAAGTTAATAATGAAGTTGATTTGTTCTTTAGAGATTTCTTTATTAGAAAATGTATGTGGTCTTCACCAAATTCTATAAAAGAAACAGCAGCTCGTTTTAAAAAGTTTTATAAATCAATGATGAATCATGATAAATTTAAAAAAGATGACTATAAATGTTTATGCGATACCATTAAAGATGAAATGAAATCTTGGCAAGAATCATGTGATTACTATGATAGTGGAAAACCAAATTGGGATCCGTTTAAATTTTAAAGGTAGGGTAATAAGAATTGTATAATGATAAGATTGAAATAGAAAGCCCTTATGGACATATTACCATTAGCTATGGTCGACATAATAAGCATCGAGTAAGAGTTCTTGATATAGATGGTGGTATGGAATCAGCAACTTATATAGAAGAAGAATTACAAAATGAATTACTTTTTGAATATATGTATTTATTTGATTTAATGTTTGATGAAAATTATTTAGAAGATGGACAAACTAATGATGTTTTATTAATTGGTGGTGGTGCTTTTCATTATCCCAAATATTTTTTAGCACATCATCAAGGAAATATAGATGTTGTTGAAATTAACAAAGTTCTTTATGATATTTCTAATAAATATTTCTATTTAGAAGAAACTATTAATAAATTTGATAAGAATAAAAATAGATTTCATTGTTATTTTGAAAATGGAAGAGATTATATAAATAGGAACAAAAGGAAATATGATGCTATTTTAAGTGATGTCTTTATTGGTGAAAATTTAGTATTAGAACTTCATTCATTGGAAGCAATCAAAAGAATAAAAGAATCTTTAAACCCACAAGGAATTTATATAACAAATATCATTGGTTCATTAAGTGGTAAATATAGTCAAAATATAAAGAATGTTGTAAAAACACTCAAACAATGTTTTAAATATATTTATGTCTTTAAAGCACAAGAAAAGAATGAGCATCAAAAAAGACAAAACTTAATCGTTGTTGCAGTAGATCAAGAAGTTCATTTTAATATTGTAAGTTATCATAATATTAATCAAAAGAGATATCATCAAGGAATGATCAATCATGTTGATGATATTGATTATACAAATGGACATATTTTAAGAGATAAAAATTTATTATAATTATTGTTTTATCTTAAAAAATATGATAAGTTTAATCCATGGGAATGAGGTTCTCCCTCGATTTATATCGAAACCGCTATTTGGCTAATGACTTCTGTGTAATACACAGGGTGATTAGCTTTTTTTGTAGGAGGAAACATGGAAAATAAAAAAGAATTATTAAAGTATATGATATTTGCAGGTGTTATGGGAATCGTTGTAGGAGGTATTGATACTGTTTTTGGTAAAGGACTTATTTTAATAGGTGAGATATGAAATAAATATTTTTGGTATTTAATTCCTTTTTTACCAATTGCAGGAATAGTGATTACTTGGCTTTACTATCACTTTAATGAACTGAGTTTAAAAGGAATGACACTTGTCTTTGAAACAGGTCAACAAAAAAGAAAAGGGATTCCTTTAGCACTTATTCCTTTAGTTATGATTGGAACATGGTTAACTCATTTATTTGGAGGAAGTGCAGGTAGAGAAGGAGTGGTTGTACAAATTGGAGCGACGCTCTCTCATTATTTTACAAAATATTTTCATTTTCCTAAGAATGGAAAAGTTTTGTTGATTACCGGAATGGCAGCTGGATTTGCTGGATTATTTCAAACACCACTTACTGCTTTGTTTTTTGCTATGGAAGTTATGGTTATAGGTAAAATAGAGTATGAAGCTTTACTTCCAGGGGTTATAGCATCTTTTACTGCTTCTTATACGTCGCATTTTTTAGGATTGGAAAAGTTTAGTGTAAATATTCAACAAAGTATTAATATGAATGATTTAAAAAATATGATGTTAATGATTCTAGTAGGAATTATTTTGGGAATTGTTGGAAGAATATTTTCAACGTCGTTGATTGCTTTAAAAACATTTTTTAAAAATAAAATAGAAAATCCCTATAAAAGAATAGGTTATATTTCTATTTTATTAGTGATAGGGCTAATGATTTTTAAAGGAAGATACAGTGGCTTAGGCACAAATTTAATTGATTTATCATTTTATGGAAATGTGACTTATTATGATTGGTTTTTAAAACTTATTTTTACTGTTGTAACTCTTGCAATTGGATTTCAAGGTGGAGAAGTAACACCCTTATTTTCAATAGGAGCAACTCTAGGATTTATACTTGCCCCAATTTTTCATTTGCCTATTGAATTATGTGTAGCTTTAGGATATACGGGAGTTTTTGCTTCAGCAACAAATACACTTTTAGCACCAATGATGATAGGTTTAGAAGTCTTTGGTGGGCATCAAATGATAGCATTTCTTATTATATGTATTTTTGCTTATTTAGTTAATGGAAATAAATCTATATATACTGCCCAAATCAAAAATTTTTAACAAACATTACATGATGAAAGGCTTTACATTTTGCTATTTCAAAGATAAAATAGTAATGGTGATGGAAAATGGAATTTGATGAATTATTTACAAAATTAAAGGTGAATCCATTAAAACTCATTGAGTCAATTGTTCATGCTGATGGATCATCAGTTATTTTGTTTAAAAATAGAAAAAGTGAAATCTTATATGTTAATGATCAGTTTTATCAAAAACATCCACAATTTAAAAATAATAAGGAAGCAGTTATTGGTAAAACTGATTTTGATTTGTTTCCGGATTCACAAGAACACGCTAAACAAGCTTTTGAAGATGAACAACGTGTCATGGAAACAGGACAAGCAATTAATGTTGTAGAAACTGAAGGAAAAAATCATGATGGCTATACGATTATTGCACATACAAGAAAATATCCGTTATATGATAGTCAAGGAGAAACAATCGGTGTTTTTGTTATTACAGAAGATATGACAAGTGATGTAAAGGCACTTAGAGAAAATCAAGAAAAAGCCAAAATTTTAACAAAGCTTAATGTTGAACTTTCACAAGAAAACGCTACAGATGCTTTAACACAACTTTATAATCGACGTTTTATTCATGCAGAATTAGATACATTGCATAAAGAATATTTAGAAAATAATACACCATTTTCTATTTTGTTATTAGATTTAGATAACTTTAAAAGTGTTAATGATAATTATGGACATCATATTGGAGATGAAGTTATTAAACATGTTGGAACTGTTTTAAATAATATTAAACATCAAAAATATCCAACTATGGAGCCATGTCGTTATGGCGGAGACGAATTTTTAGTTATTCTACCAGCTTATCAAAAAGATGGGGCAGTTTCAATTGCCAGAGATATTAAAGATGCCTTTGATCATGTTATTTTACATGCTGGTGCTTATCATGATATCGTAAGATTAAGTATTGGCGTTGCTGGTATTCGTGATGAAGAAACAATACAAGATTTATTAAATAAATGTGATCAAAGAATGTATATTTCAAAAAGAAATGGAAAACATCGTATTACTTATTGATGATAGTGTAAAAAGCTATCATCATTTTTTATTTTGAGATATAATAAAATCAACAAGGAAGTGATAAAAATGTATGAGGCAATCAAACAACTTGCACAAAAATACCATCAAGAAACAATCAATCAGCGCCGAGATTTTCACCACTTTGCTGAAAGAGGCTGGTTAGAAATACGTACAGCATGTCAAATTGCAACTACTTTAGAAAACTTAGGTTATGAGGTTTTAGTAGGAAAAGAAATTATGGATAAAGATGCGCGTATGGGATTACCGCCAGAAGCGATTTTTAATATTAATTATTTACGTGCTAAAAAAGAAGGGGCAAATCCTAAATATTTAGAACAAGTTAAAAATGGAATGACAGCTGTTGCAGGTATCTTAAAAAACGGTGTAGGGCCTGTTGTAGCTATTCGTTTTGATATTGATGCTTTAGGGCTTGTTGAAGATTCAACAGATGGGCATTATCCAAAACAAGAAGGTTTTTCTTCTTGTCATTTAGGAGCGATGCATGCTTGTGGACATGATGGTCATGCATCTATTGGTTTAACAACTGCTAAAATATTGATGGAGCTTAAAGAACACTTACATGGGACTTTGAAAATTATTTTTCAACCGGCTGAAGAAGGTGTAAGAGGAGCAAAATCCATTTGTGAAAGTGGTTTTTTGGATGATGTCGATTATATTTTTGCAGCGCATATTATGCCTCGTGTTAAAGATTACGATCTTTATTTTGGAATGAATGAATCATTTGCAACAACGAAATTAGATGTCATTTATCATGGAGTTTCAACACATGCGGCAGAATCTCCGCAATTCGGTAAGAATGCATTGCTTTCAGCAGCTAACTGTATTATTAATTTGCATTCGATTCCTCGAAACAGTGATGGACAAACACGTGTCAATGTAGGAACTGTTCATGCAGGAACAGGTAGAAATGTTGTTCCTGATACAGCAAAACTTGAAATAGAAGTACGTGGTGTAACGACAGAATTAAATCGTTATATGGAAATTTATGCAAGAGATATTATTAACGCCTGTGCTTTGATGCATGATACTGTTGTTGAAATTAAACAAATGGGGAAAGCATTTGCTTTAAATTGTGATGAAGATTTTATGAATCAAATACGAAATATTTGTGTTAAAGAAATGCCCGATTTAAAATTACCTCCAGAAAATTTAAATCCATTAGGAGGTAGTGATGATTTTTCTTATATGATGGAATATGTCCAAGTTCATGGGGGTAAAGCTACTTATATGAAATTATTGACAGATATTACAGCTTCACCTCATAACACATCATTTAATTTCAATGAAGAAGTACTTAATAAAGGACCACGAATCATGGCGTCTATTGCTTATACATTATTAAAATAAAGGAGCTAACTATGTTGGAATTTAAATATGATACACAATTATTAATTGAAGGAAAAAATTTAAATGAAAATGAAATTAGTGAATATTTTACAACACATTTTAAGGGAGATTGCTTGTTAGCTGTTGGAGATGATGAATTGATTAAAATTCATTTTCATACAAATGAACTATAGAAGGTTTTAGAATATTGTTCAACACTTGGTGAAATCTATGATATTGTTATTGAAGATATGGATCGACAATCAAGAGGATTAAAAGGATAAAGATGCGAAAGCATCTTTTTTAATAACTTAAAAAATGTTATAATTGCAAAGCTATTTATAAATAAAAAAGAGTTTTTAATGATTGGAGGTAACCATGGTTAATATATTTGATACATTACCAAGAAACTTTTTTAATATATTTAATACAGCTGATCGTGTTGTTATCAGTGAATGTATTTGTGTTCTTTATGAGTATATTAAGGATGATGCATCCTTTGCATCTTTAAAAGAAAACTTGATTTATGAGTTAACAAAATATTTTAGTAGTCACTTAATTGAACTTGAAGAACTTCAAAGTCAATCGCCAAGAGAACGTGCTTTTTATGTTTATCGAAGATTAAAAGAATGTGGCTGGTTGAGTGAAGAAGTAGGGGAAAACTATCATGTGTATGCTAGTTTTGAAGATTATGCTATTAGTATTATTGAAACTTTAATGAATTTAGAAGAAGACAGAGACATAGAATACTCAAGTATGGTTTATAGTATTTATTCGCAGTTTAAAAATTTTGATATTGAAAATGGACATAAGATTCTTGATGCACAATATAGTATGACAAAAAGTTTAATGACAAAATTAAAAAATTTGAATACAAATATTAAGCGTTATATCAAACGTCTTGTTCAAGATAATATGAAAAATGATTTAAATCAAATTTTAGATTCTTTATTAAGTGATTATCAATTAAAGATAGTAGATCGTGCTTTTTATAATCTAACAACTAAAGATCATCCTTTAAAATATCGTAATAGTATCATTTCTCAAATTCAAAGAATACAAGATGATCAAGCAACATCTGAAACGATTATAGGAAATATCATGTTTTCTAAAGATTTAACTTATCAAGAGGCAATGGATTTGTTTTACAAACAAACATCTTATATTATTGATGCCTTTGAAAGTATTTTAGATTTAATTAATGAAATCAATCGTAAAAATGAAAAGTTTGTTGCTTCAGCAACAAATCGTATTATGTTTTTAATGAATGTAAAAGAAGATATTGGTGGAAAAATCAATGACATCATTAAAGAAGGGCAAGAATGTCCAGAAGTGTTTGATCAAGTAGCAACGATTTCAATTAATAAATACTTAGATCAAAATTCTTTATATTTACCACGACAAATAAAAAAAGTTAAAAATACGGATTTGATTTTAGATACACAATTAGATGAACAAACACGTTTAATGGCGATTGAAAAACTAAAACAAAATGAAAAATATACAAAAACAGCCATTGAAAAAAATGTTTTACAATGTTTGGATCAACAAGAAACAATATTGGGTTCAAATTATTATGATCAAAATAAAGATTTATCTTTATTTATTTTGACATGGCTTTATGGTTATAGTCAAAATGCTCGATATAAAATAGAACCACAAGAAAATATTATAAAGAAAGATCATTATCAATTTAGAGAATTTATAATAAGGAGAGTTGAAGATGAATAAAAATGAACTGATGAAAAATATGTCACAGGCATATTTGTTATTATCTGAAAAAAGAAAAGAAGAATTTTCACGTATTTTAAATCGATTATTAGCGGTTAATTTTATTTGTGGTGGAAGAAAAAGAGATCGCGAAGATTATTATTTTATTAGTGAAAATGAACAACTATTTAAAGATTTTTTAATGATGCTTGATTATGATTTTCATTTATATAAAGCAGACCGTGTCATCTATATCCATAATTTAAATAATTACAATCATTTAAATCTTAATCAAATGCAAACAATTGTTTTATTGTTACTTAGAAAACTTTATTTTCAAAAATCACAAGAGTTACAAGATACTGAATTTATTCATATTTCCCTTGGGGAACTTCATAGTGAAATAGAAGCAACTGGTATTTATAACGAACGTCTAAAAAAGACAGATTTAAAAAATATCTATCATTTCTTGTCAAGATATAATATATGTGAACGTATTGGTGATTTAAACGAAGATGATACACGTTTAATTATTTATCCAACAATTAATTATATTTTACCAATTCAAAAAATAGATGAAATCAATCAACGTATTCAACAATATAAAAAAGGAGATCACGATGAAAACATTAACGAAAGTGAAACTGATTAATTGGCATACTTTTTCTAATGAAGAATTTGAAATCTATAAAAATGCCTTAATTACTGGAGAAAATGGAACAGGGAAATCTACAATTTTAGATGCGATTCAATATGTTTTAACTGCTGGTAAATGTAAATTTAATAAAGCAGCAAGTGATATTGGAAATCGTACATTAGAGTCTTATATTCGTTGTAAAACAGGAATTGAAGGGCATGAATTTGTTAGAAATGGTGATGTGACAACTTATATTGCATTAGAGTTTTATGATGAAAAAACAGAAAAATATCAAATTATTGGAACTGTTATTGATTTACCAGCTGGTGGAAGATTAAATAGAGATTTTTTTCAAATTATTGATTGTAAAATCAGCGATGTAGCATTTATTGAAGAAAGAAGAGTTTTGACGAGAAAAGAATTTAAAAAAGCTTTAATTGATCATCAACAAACAGGTATTTTTAAAGATACAATTAAAGAAGGAGAAAGCTTATTTGGAAATGCTTTAGGTGTTAAAAGTAAATATTTTGATTTAGTAACGAGAGCACTTGCTTTTAAAGCGATTGATAATGTTTATCAATTCATTGTTGACTTTTTATTAAAAGAAGACTTTGTTGATATTCAAAATTTAAGAGACAGTATCAAACACTATAAAGTTCTTGAAGAAAAATTAAAAATATCTAAAAAAGAATGTGAATCATTAGAAGGTGTTGTAAGTCAATATGACACTTATTTAGATACGCACTTTCAAATGGATGTTTTAGAATGTTTAAAAGAAAAATTACAAGAAAAGCAATTACAAGCTATTATTGATAATAGTCAAAAGAAATATCAAAAAATAAACGATCAGCTAAATTTTGTACAACAAAAACTTACACAATTAAATCAAGATGAAGAAACTTATCAAGAAAGATATCATCGTTTAGATGAATCATTAAGAGAAAACGAAACCTATAATTTAAAAAATGAATTACAAAAAGAAAGTGAACAACTCAAAAAAGAAAAAGAAAAAAAAGAAAACAGTTATCAAACTCTTATAACAGAAATTAAACAGGAAATACAATTATTAAAGAAAGTAAAAATACCAAATAGTTATATCCAAATTCTTCAAAATCAAGATTATCAAACAGAAACATTGACACATGCATTTAGAAATATTGTAGAAGAAGTTTCTAAAAGAACAAAGGATGTTACTGAAAAAATATCACATTTAAAAATTGAAATGACACAAACAGTTGATCGTTTTAATGAATATTGTAAAGAATATGATTCTCTTAAAGAAAATCAACTTTATTATAGAAAAGAAATTCAAGAATTAATTCAATTATTAAATGAAAAACTTACAAGTCATTATGGAAAAACAATTGAAGTTAAACCATTATGTGAATATATTGAAGTTAAAGATGAAAAATGGCGAAATGCATTAGAAGGATATCTTAATAGTCAAAGATTTGATTTAATTATTGAACCAGAATATTTTGAATATGCATTACTTGTTTATGAAGAATATAAAAATAAAAGAGGTATATATGGTGTAGGAATTGTTGATGTTGCGAAAATGTCAAGATATGAAGATGTGGATGTTAAAGACACCCTTGCAAGCCAATTAGATTGTAAAAATACATATGCTAGATGGTATGTCAACATGTTGCTTTCTAAAGTACAATGTGTCGATGATGTTACACAACTTAGAAATTATGCTACAGCGATTACGCCAACATGTATGCTTTATAAAAATTATACAGCACGTGCAATCAATCCACGTATTTACAATAAACCATACATTGGATTAGGTGCTATTAAAATTCAATTAGCGACAATTGAACAAGAATTGGAAAACCTAAAACAAGAAATCAAATTACAAAAAGCAAATTATGAAGATTTAAAAAATGGTCAAGCATTATTAAATCAATCCAAAGCAGATCATATCTTCTATCGCTTAGATTTAATTGATGAATATCATAATTTACTAAAAGAATATCAAGAAATTAATGATCGCTATGAAAAATTAATTTTAGATGATTCACTTATTTCTTTACAAGAAGAATGTGATGCAGTAAAAAAACAACTTGAAAAAACAAAAAGAGAAAAAGAAGACTCACTTATGAAAAAAGGAAGTCTTGAAAATAATCTAGAAACATTTAAAGAACAACTTGAACAAACTCAAGAAGAATATCAATTATTACATGAAAAAATAGTTCAATTTGAAATGGAGCATGTTGATGTTACTCAAGTAGCTGATCAACAAGTCGTTATTTATTTAAAACGTTTTTCTAAAGATTTTAATGGTATGAAAAATGATATTGAACAACAAGGAAATGGTTATCAACGAAAGGCAAACCAAATTGAAAATCAAATAGTCATGAAAATGAAAGACTATAATGATGCATATAATATTGGTTTTGAAAATGCTTTAACAGATATTGAAAGTTATAAACAAAGATACCATCAATTAAAGGAGATGGATATTGTTTCTAAAGAAGAAAAAACAAGACAAGCAAAACTTAAATGCGAGGAATCTTTTAAAACATCTTTTATTTCTGGATTAAATGAAAAAATTGAAAATGCAAAAAAAGATATTGCTGAATTAAATAAAGGATTAGCACAAAGAGATTTTAATGGTGAAACCTATGAATTCTGTGTTTCACCAACTTCAAGAGATGATTTTAAAGAATACTATAAGATCATCCAATCAGGAAAAGAATATATGGTGAATAATCTTTTATCTGAAACATTAAGTGAAAGTCAAAGAAGAATTATGGATGATTTATTTATTAAATTATCTTCTGTAGAAAATGATCAAGAAACTGAACAAATGCTCATGGAATATACAGACTATCGTAATTACTTAGACTATGATATTAAAATCAAATATGCAAGTGGAGACTTTGCTTATTTTTCAAAAGTCAATAAAGAAAAATCTGGTGGGGAAACACAAACACCATTCTATGTTATTATGGCAGCAAGTTTTGAACAAGTTATCCGTAACCGAAATCAAAATGAAGATTTTGGTTGTGTCGTTATTTTTGATGAAGCATTCAATAATATGGATGAACAAAGAATTCAAGAAATGATTAAATTCTACAATGAACGTGAAATTCAAACATTTATTGCAGTACCACCTTCAAGAGCAAGTACGATTATTCCTTATGTTAATACAAGATTGCTTGTCATTAAACAGGGCCAACAATCTTTTGTAGAAGGTTTTAAAGATGAACAATTATAGAAATGAAATCTTAAATGAGTTTATTGATCGTTATGAAAAAAGTGGTTATTATAAAGGAAAAAGTGAAAAACCAAGAAAGATTTCTATTGTTTTGCATAAAAAGTTTCCTGAATATGGACATAGCTTTCATTATGAAGAAACAAATGAATTAGAAAATATTGCTTTTCAATTACAATCTCAAGGATTTGTTGAATTTTCTAAAAAGAGCATTTTAGGAGATAGAGAACTCATTTTAAATCAAAAAGAAAATTGTCTTGATCGAATTTATAAAGAATTAAAAAGAGTACCAGTTAAAGAGAAAATAATTCATTATGTAAAATTACTTGATCAATATCATGAAGAGGCATTTATTAAAGATTTTGTTGATGAAATGAAAAAAAGGGCGATTCATCAACAAAGTCTTTTGCCTTATTTAAAAGTTTATGATGAAAATGATTTAGAAAATGTTATGAAAATATTAAAAGGAATGATTGATCAAAAAGATGAAATCTCTTTTAGAAGATTTTCTGAAAAAGTATTGGGTGATACAAAAAAGTTAGATAAGTATAAAAATAAAATTGTTCATATTATTAAAGATTTTTATGATGATACATTAGATAATGAAAATGATATTTTTGAAGCGTTTTATATCAGAAAAAATCCAGCGTATGTTTATTTAAAAGGAAATGCTATTTTACAAATCAATGGACAAATCATTAATTTGAATGAAATGCATTATTACTTTGTCTTACCGAGTATTTGTATCAAAGATTTAAAAATAAAAAGAATTGATGCAAAACAGGTGATGACTATCGAAAATTTAACATCTTTTCACGATGTATCTTTAAAAGACACTTTCTATATTTTTACAAATGGTTTTCATAATCATGCAATTGAAGCATTTTTAAAATGTCTTTATGATTTTTTAGGAGAAAGCGTTCATTATTTTCATTTTGGCGATATCGATGCAGGTGGCTTCCATATCTATGAATCTTTAATAAAGAAAACGCAAATTCCTTTTCAAATGTATAAAATGAATATAGAGATGTTAAAGAAATACAAGGATTATACAAAGCCTTTAACTCAAAATGATCGAAAGAGATTGTTATCGTTTAAAGAAAATCAAAATGAATTGATTGATTATATGTTAAAAAATAATGTCAAGTTAGAACAAGAAATAATAGGAGAAAATGAGAATGAAAGAAAAGACATTAACACGTATTAGAAAATTTACAGAAGATCGTCATTGGGAAAAGTTTCATTCACCTGCTAATCTTGCTAAATCTATTTCAATAGAAGCAAGTGAACTTTTAGAATGTTTTCAATGGGATGAAGAAAATTTTGATTTACAACATGTTAAAGAAGAATTAGCAGATGTAATTATTTATAGTCAGGATTTATTAGACAAACTTAATTTAGATGTTGATGAAATTGTTGATATGAAAATGGCAATGAATGAAAAGAAATATCCTATCGATAAATGTAATCAATAAATAACGAAAATGGCAGAAAAGATGCCATTTTTTAATTATGTAGAATAATTTGCAAAAAAGATGAATTCAGTATATAATTTTACAGTCACTAAGGAGGAATTTTATAATGGGAGACGCTATCAAACTTGTCGGGATAGTTATTGTTATCATTGGTTTTGCTTTAAAATTTGATACATTAGCTACTGTAGTTGTTGCAGGTATCGTTACTGGTTTAGTTGGTGGAATGTCTATTATGGATATTTTATCAACACTTGGAGCTGCTTTCCTTACAAACCGTACAGCAACATTATTTATTTTAACATTACCAGTTATTGGTATATGTGAACGTATGGGACTTCGCGATAAAGCTGTTGATTTTATCAGAGGTATCAAGAGTGCAACAACAGGTCGTTTATTATCTATTTGGCAAGTCATTCGTACAATTGCTTCAGCATTTTCATTACGTATTGGAGGACATCCACAATTTATCCGTCCTTTAATCAACCCAATGGCACAAGCATGTGCAATTGCTAAATATGGAGATATTGATGAAAAAACTGAAGATGAAATTAAGGGGATGGCAGCAGGAACAGAAAACTATGGGAATTTCTTTGCTCAAAACTGTTTCATGGGTTCATCAGGAACTTTATTAATTGTTTCGACTTTAAATGAAATCTTTAAATCACACAATATTGCTCAAGAAGTAACTGCTAATCAAATTGCTTTAAATTCAATTCCAATTGCTATTATTTCAGTTATTGTGGGTATTGGTTATGCTTTATGGTATGATCGTAAATTAAAGAAACGTTTTAGTAAAAAGCAAGGAGGAGAAAAATAGTATGTTAGAAATAGATTGGAATACAAGTACAATTTTAGCAGAAGTTTTCTATTGTATTATTGGACTTATTTTTGCTTTTACTGGAGTCAGTGCTTTAAAAAATAAAGAAGTTGAAAAACGAACAACAACAGCAATCTTTTGGTTTATTTTAGCTATTACCTTCATTGTTGGACCTTATATTCCTACATGGATTACAGGGGCATGTATTATTGTTTTAGCTATCTTAACTGCTACTGGTTTAGTACAACCAGCAGCAATGAATATTCCTACTGCTAAAGAAACAAGAGAAAACGCAGATAAATATGGATATAAATCATTTATCCCACCTGTTGTTTTAGCTTTATCAGCAGTTGTTGTTGCAACATTCTTTACAAATTTAGGAGCAAACAATGCCATTGGTATTAGTGCTATTGTTGGTTTAATTGTTGCTTACTTTATTTTCAAACCTAAATTTTCTTTACCATTTAAGGATGGTATTCGTTTAACAGATAACGTAGGAACAACAGGTATCCTACCACAAGTTTTAGCAGCTTTAGGTTCCTTGTTTACAGCTGCAGGAGTAGGTGCTGTTATTGCTGCAGGAGTAGGTGCTATTATTCCTGAAGGAAATCATTTTATTGCCGTTGCTGTTTATTGCATTGGTATGGCTTTATTTACAATGATCATGGGTAATGGTTTTGCTGCTTTTGCAGTTATTACAGTGGGTATTGGTTATCCATTCTTAATCGCTCAAGGAGCAAATCCAGTTGTTGTAGGTGCTTTAGGGTTAACTGCAGGATATTGTGGTACATTAATGACACCAATGGCTGCAAACTTCAATATTATGCCAGCGGCTTTATTGGAAACGAAGAGTAAATATGCTATAATAATTTCACAATTACCAGTTGCGTTAATTATGTTAGCAGTACACATTGTTTTAATGTATGTATTAGCTTTCTAGGAGGAAATGAAATGAAATTATTATTAACTGCATTTGATCCTTTTGGAGGAGAAAAAATTAATCCAGCTTTAGAAGCTGTCAAACGTGTTCAAGACAAAATTGGTGATCTTGAAATTGTTAAATTAGAAGTACCAACTGTTTTCTATAAATCAATTGATACAGTTGCAAATGCTATTGAAAAAGAACATCCTGATGTTGTTTTATGTATTGGACAAGCAGGTGGAAGATTTGACTTAACACCAGAAAGAGTGGCTATCAATATTAATGATGCACGTATTCCTGATAATGAAGGAAATCAACCTTTAAGTGGTTCAATCTTTGAAGATGGAGAAAATGCTTATTTTTCATCTTTACCAATCAAAGCAATGGTTGCTGAAATTAGAAAAGCAGATATTCCTGCAAGTGTTTCTAATTCAGCAGGAACTTATGTATGTAACCATTTAATGTATGGTGTTCTTTATACAATTGCTAAAAAATACCCATCAATGCGAGGTGGATTTATGCATGTACCATTTATTACAAGTCAAGTTGCTAACCGTCCAACAAATGCACCAAGTTTATCACTTGATACAATTGTTAAAGGAATTGAAGCTGCTTGTAAAGCAATTGCTGAAAATCCAGAAGATATTGTCGCTGTTGAAGGACATACACATTAGTTATCGAAAACTAGAGTTAGAAATAATTCTAGTTTTTTTATTTTGTCTAAAATATTTTGTTGAAATTTGCAAGATAATCTATTAAATTATTTATAGGGTTATTCTCATTTGAAAATAACGGAGGGCTTATGTTGGATTTATATCAAAGAAAAATAGATTATATGCGTATTTCCATTACAGATCGTTGTCATTTTCAATGTGCTTATTGTAAAAATGATCATCCACGAAAATTAAAACATCAAGATATTTTATCTTATGAACAATTATTACTCATTGTTGATCAAGCTATCCAATTAGGAATCAATAAATTTAAAATTACAGGTGGGGAACCAACAATTAGAAAAGATTATCTTTTCTTTATTAAAGAATTAAAAAAACGAAATGTCCAGGTCACTTTAACAACCAATGGCTCTTTATTTACTAAAGAAGATTTAGATTGTTTAAAAGAAATAGGAATAGATGGTATTAATTTTTCAATAGATACACTTGATCTAAAAGAATATTTTTTATTGACACAACAAGATTGTTTAGGAATAGTTTTAGATAATTTGTTTTATGCTTATAAGCTACAAATTCCTGTAAAAATAAATTGTGTTGTCGATGATACTTTTACAATGAATCGCTTGGAAAATATGTTGATGCTTATTAAAGATAAAAAAATAGCGTTGCGTTTTATTGAACTCATGCCTTTAAATAAAGAACAGCGTAATCAAAAAATGAGAGATGTTATCCATTATTTAAAAAAATATCCAATTCAAGAATGTCTAGATAAATTAGGCAATGGTCCTGCGCATTATTATACAATAAATGGTTATCAAGGTTATGTTGGTTTTATTGAAGCTCTTCATCATAAGTTTTGTCATCAATGTAATCGTCTTCGTTTAACAAGTACTGGAAAGATCAAGCCGTGTTTATTTTATGAAGAAATGCATGATTTAAAACCGTATCTTAATAATGAAAAACAATTACGTTTGCATCTTGAAAAAGCAATTGAATTAAAACCAAAAGAACATCATTTTGAAGAGGATGTTTCTTATACAAAAATGAATGAAATAGGAGGATAATATGGATTTTACACATTTTGATGAAAAAGGAAATGCCATTATGGTAGATGTATCTTCAAAAGACACAACACAAAGAACAGCAATTGCTTATGGTGAAATTTGTGTTGGTCAAGAAATACTTGAAAAAATTGAAAATCATCAAATGAAAAAGGGTGATGTTCTTTCAGTGGCAAGAATTGCTGGAATTATGGCAGTAAAGAAAACCAGTGATATTATTCCATTATGCCATCCTTTACTTTTAAGTAAGATTACCGTGGATTTTCATATTAATCATGAAAAAGAATTGATAGAAACTTATTGTCAAGTTACATGTTTGGGAAAGACAGGGGTTGAAATGGAAGCACTCCATGGTGTGAGTGCTACACTACTTACTATTTATGATATGTCAAAGGCTGTTAGTAAAGAAATGGAAATTAGAAATATTCATTTAATAAGTAAAAGTGGTGGAAAGAGTGGTGATTTTAAATGGCAGGACAAGTAAAAGCAATCTGTTTAAGTGAAAAAAAAGGAACGGCAAAAATACCTGTTGAAAAAATTGAAGTTATTGAAAATCATGGCTTTAAAAATGATGCTCATGCAGGTTCTTGGCATCGACAAGTTTCCTTGTTATCTTATGAAACAAGAGAAGAATTTAAGAAAATGGGTTCTACTGTTGAAGATGGTGCTTTTGGTGAAAATTTACTTATTTCAGGAATTGATTTTAATGAAATTGAAATAGGAACACGTCTTAAAATAGGTGATGTTATCCTTGAAATTACTCAACTTGGGAAAAGCTGCCATAACCATTGTGCTATTTATCATCAAGTAGGAAAATGTATTATGCCCACAAATGGCTTATTTTCTCGTGTTTTAAAAGGAGGAACGATTCAGTTGAATGGCTCAGTTGAAGTTTTAAAAGAAAGAGATAAACGTTTACGTGTGGCAATTTTAACACTTTCTGATAAAGGCAGTCAGGGTCAAAGAGAGGATTTAAGTGGACCTTACATCCAAGATTATTTTAAAGAAAGAGGCTATTATGTCACTTCTTATGAAATTTTACCGGATGAACAAAAGCTAATTGAACAAGCATTGATTAATTTATCAGATCGTTGTCACAATGATTTGATTATTACTACTGGTGGGACAGGGTTAAGTATGCGGGATGTCACACCAGAAGCCACACTAAAAGTAGCAACACGAAATGTACCAGGTATCAGCGAAGCAATTCGCTATGAGTCAATGAAATATACCAATCGTGCCATGCTTTCAAGAGGGGTATCTGTTTTAAGAAACAAAACGTTGATTATTAATTTGCCAGGAAGTTTAAAAGCTGTTAAAGAAAGTTTAGATATTATTATTGATCCTTTAAAACATGGGTTAGAAATTTTAAAAGGAGAGGCACATGATTGTGCTCGAAAAGATGGTTGATTTATCACCTCTTTATATTTCTTTAAAAACAGCAATTATTACAATTGTCATTACTTTCTTTTTAGGTTTATTTCTTGCAAAATGGACGTTGAATCGAAAACATGATTTAACGAAAATTATTTTAGATGGTATTTTTACCATGCCTCTTATTTTACCACCAACAGTTATGGGATTTTTCTTATTAATGATCTTTGGGGTTAATCAACCTATTGGAAAACTTTTTCTCCATGTTTTTCATTATAAAATTACTTTTAGTTTTTCAGCAACGGTTATTGCTGCTGTCATGATTTCTTTTCCTTTAATGTATCGTAGTGCCAAAGCGGCCATGGAACAAATAGATCATGATTTGATTGATTCAGGAAGAACACTGGGAATGTCAGAAAAACGCATTTTCTTTACAGTCATTTTACCTGAAGCTATGCCAGGAATTATTAGTGGGGGTGTTCTATCTTTTGCAAGAGGTTTAGGGGAATTTGGAGCAACGGCTATGCTTGCAGGAAATATAGTTGGAAAAACAAGAACTTTACCTTTAGCGGTCTATAGTGAAGTCATGTCAGGAAATTACGATAATGCAGGTGTTTATGTTTTTATTATCGTTGTTGTTTGTTTGATAGCTGTTGTTGGTGTCAATGTTTATCAATACTCTATTAAGAAAAAAAGGAGTTTTTAGATGAAATTAGAAGTTGTAATCTTTAAAAAATTGTCAGAATACGATTTAGATGTCTGTTTTGAAAGTCATGAAGACCGCCTTGGTTTAATGGGACCAAGTGGAAGTGGAAAAAGTATGGTTTTAAAATGTATTGCTGGAATTATGACACCGGATGCAGGACGTATTGTTTTAGATGATGAAGTTTTATTTGACAGTGATTTAAAAATTAATATTTCCCCACAAAAAAGAAAAATAGGATACATGTTTCAAAATTACGCATTATTTGATCATATGAATGTTTATCAAAACATTGCTGCTCCTTTAAAAGCACATCATGAAGATAAACAAGTGATTAAAGAAAAAGTTCAACAAATCATGAAAGACTTTCAAATAGATGATTTACAAAAAAGATATCCTCGTCAGCTTTCAGGAGGACAAAAACAACGCGTTGCTTTAGCACGGTTACTTGTTTATGATACAAATCTTGTTTTATTAGACGAACCTTTTAGTGCCTTAGATGAATCATTAAAGGAAATGCTTTTAAATGAAACAAAGAAAAAATTAATTGAATATCAAAAGAAATGTCTGTTTGTAACACATAGTCCAAAGGAAATGGAAATGATGTGTGATAATAAATTAAAAATAAAAAGGGGGAGATTGGAATAATGAAAAAGTTATTAAGTTTAATGTGTAGTTTATTAATGATTGTTACTTTATGTGGTTGTTCATCAACTCAAGATCAACAAGAAGAAGTAACATTGACATTTGCTGCTGCAGCAAGTTTGGAAAATACGTTTGAAAACAAACTTATTCCTGAATTTGAAAAAGAAAATCCAAATATCAAAGTTCAAGGAGTTTATGATTCAAGTGGTAAATTACAAATTCAAATTGAACAAGGATTAAAGGCAGATGTTTTCTTTTCTGCAGCAACAAAACAAATGGATACTCTTGTTGATGAAAAATACATCAATAAAAAGGATGTTGTTGATTTATTAGAAAATAAACTGGTTTTAATTACTGGTAAACAAACAACAACAGAAGTAAAAGATTTTGCTAATATCGCAAAAGCAGAAACAATTGCGATTGGAGATCCTGAAGTTGTACCTGCTGGTCAATATGCAAAAATGGCATTAACTCATTTAGGGCTATATGATGCTTTAAGTTCAAAATATAGTTTAGGGGGAAATGTCACTGAAGTATTAAACTGGGTTGCTTCATCTTCAAGTGAAGTAGGTATTGTTTATTCAACAGATGCTAAAAGCAGTAAAGATGTAAAAGTCCTTGCAACCTGTGAAAATAGTTTATTAGATGAACCTGTTATTTACCCAGTTGCAAAACTTGCTAAAACAAAACATAGTGATGAAACTGAAAAATTCCTAAAATTCATTCAAAAGAAATCTTCTTTAAAACAATTTGAAAATTACGGGTTTACTGTTAATAAATAACATGAAAGAAATTAAAACAGAAGATGCCATAGGTAGTGTTCTCTGCCATGATATCACAGAAATTGTAAAAGACCAAAGAAAAGGGCCTCGTTTTAAGAAGGGTCATATTATTAAAGAAGAAGATATTGAAGTATTATTGAATTTAGGAAAAGAACATCTTTATGTTTTTGAAAAAGATGAAACAATGATGCATGAAAATGATGCAGCAGAAATATTATGTAATCTTTGTTTCAATGAATATATGAAAAAAAGCGCTATTAGTGAAGGAAAGATTGAACTTACAAGTACAATTGATGGATTGTTTAAAGTAAATCGAGAAGAACTTTTTAAGGTCAATTCTTTTGGACAAATGATGATTGCGACAAGACAAGGTAATGTACCTGTAAAAAAAGGGGATAAACTTGCAGGCATGCGTATTATTCCACTCGTTATTGAAAAAGAAAAGATGCAACAAATCCAAGAAATAGTTCAAAAACCTATTTTAAAAATCATGCCTTATCAAATAAAAACAGCAGGAATTATTACTACAGGTTCAGAGGTTTATAAAGGGAGAATTAAAGATACATTTACGCCAGTCATCGTAGAAAAATTAAAAGAATACGGGGTAGAAGTTACTTACCATAGTTTATCATTAGATGATCATGAAATGACAACTAGTAAAATCAATGAAGCTTTAAAACAAGGAGTGGATCTTGTTTTATGCACAGGAGGAATGTCTGTTGATCCTGATGATAAAACACCACTGGCGATAAAAAACACAGGTGCAAAAATATTAAGCTATGGTGCACCTGTTCTTCCTGGAGCAATGTTTTTATTAAGTTATAAAGGTGATGTTCCAATTGTTGGATTACCAGGATGTGTTATGTATTCACGTCGAACAATTTTTGATATTGTTTTACCAAGACTTCTTGCTAAAGATTTAATTACCAGTGACGAACTTGCTTTGCTTGGTGAAGGAGGACTTTGTTTAAATTGTCCTGTTTGTACTTTTCCAAATTGTGGACTTTCGAAAGGATAAAAATGACTTATAAAAATCCACAGAAATTTGATTTAAAGATTCGTCTTTATAACCAAGAAAAAAGTTTTGGTAAAGGCGTTTATGAACTGATGAAAAAAACGCAAAGTTTTGGTTCCTTATCAGGAGCTTACAAAGCTATGAAAATGTCAAATTCAAAGGCATGGAAAATTTTAAAAAGAGCGGAAGAGGATTTAGACATGCCTCTTGTTGAACGTATTAGTGGTGGTAAAGATGGTGGTGGTAGTAAACTTACTCAAGAAGGCGAAGAATTGTTAGAAAAGTATGAAAAATTTATTCAAGAAATGAATGAATATGCAGGTGTTCGGTTTAAGGAGATTTTTGAAGATGAATAAACAGGAATATTTAATTATTACTTTTCATTCATTAGATGATGCAATGGATTTAGATGCTAAACAAACATCTTCTATGAAAGGACGTTTAATTCCTAAACCATCTGTTATTGATGCAGGATGTGGCATGTGTTTTTCTTGTCAAAATAAAGATATGGAAAAGTGGAAGATTTTTCTTGAAGAAAATCAAATTCATTATGAAAAAATAGTAAAGGTTGTGTTTTAAATGAAAGAAAAGCTTTATTGTAAAAGTGGTGGCTGTAGTGCTAAATTAGGCGCTAAAAAATTAACTCATATTTTAGAAAAAATCGATAAATATCCCAATTCTAATTTACTTGTTGGCTTTGATAGTCATGATGATGCCTCTGTTTATCAAATAAATGAACATCAAGCTATTGTTTCAACACTTGATTTCTTTCCACCAATGGTAGAAGATCCTTATTTATTTGGACAAATTGCAGCAACGAATGCTTTAAGTGATGTTTATGCTATGGGTGGAACTCCTTTGACAGCTTTAAATATTGTTTGTTTTAACGATCAAGATGATTTAAATATTTTAGGAAAAATCATTGAAGGTGGAAATGATAAACTAAAAGAAGCTAAAGTTGTTTTATCAGGTGGTCATTCCATCAAAGATGAATCAACAAAATATGGCTTAAGTGTTACGGGAATAGTAGATCCAAGTAAAATGATTCAAAATAATGGAGCACAAGTGGGAGATACATTAATTCTTACTAAAAAATTAGGAGTAGGATTGACATTAAATGCTTATCGTTTAAATGATGCACGTCAAGAAATACTTGATGAGGTTTTTAAGAGTATGACAACACTTAATAAATATGCATTCGATGTTTTAAATAAATATACACTTCATGCTTTAACGGATGTCACTGGTTTTGGTTTACTTGTTCATTTAGATGAAATGCTAGATGAAAAGGCAAGTGCATTTTTAGACAAGCAAAGTATTCCCTATTTTAAGGATTGCCCTTATTATGTTAATGAATTTTATTTAAGTGGAGGCGGACAGCATAATCGCAATGCAATGAAAAATAAAGTTTGTTTTGATGAGGAAAACTTTGTTTTAGAAGAAATTCTTTATGATCCACAAACAAGTGGAGGACTTCTTGCCAGTGTTGCAAGTGATGATTTAGAAAATATTTTAAATGATTTTAACCAAGCAGGACTTGCTTGTTATGTGATTGGTAAAATTGTTGAAAAAGATCAATTTGATATTTATGTACGTTAGGAGATTATTATGGAAATTTTAGATGCTCGAGGACTTGAATGTCCATTACCAGTTGTAAAAACAAAGGAATTATTAAAAGATATTGATAAAGTAAAAGTACTTGTTGATAATGAGATTGCGATTGAAAATTTAACAAAATTTGCAGGAGTAAGACATTATCAAATTGTTACAGGTGATGACGGAGATGATTTTTATGCAATTATTGCTAAAGAAGGTATTGATGAAGAATTAGATTTTAATGAAAAAAGTGGAGATGTTGTTGTTATTTCAAGTAAAACAATGGGAAGTAATGAAGAACTTGGTGCTGTTTTAATGAAATCATTTATCTTTGCACTTACAAAACAAGATCAATTACCTAAAGAAATGATTTTTTATAATGAAGGTATTTTCCTTACTACAAATGAGGGAGATATTTTAAATGATTTAAAATATCTTGAAAGTCAAGGTGTTGATATTGTAAGTTGTGGAACATGTCTCGATTTCTTTAACCGTAAAGAGTTATTACAAGTAGGGGCTGTCACAAATATGTATGATATTGTTGAAAGAATGGAGAAGGCTGAAAAAGTTATTAAGCCATAAAAGATAAATGAAAGATTTAGTTATTGTAAGAGGTGGTGGCGATATTGCTACAGGGACCATTTATAAACTTTTTAAATGTGGATTTAAGGTCTTGATTTTAGAAATTGAAAAACCAAGTGCCATTCGAAGAAATGTTGCTTTTTGTGAAGCTATTTATGATACGCAAAAACAAGTAGAAGATGTCACTTGTTATTTAGCACATGACTATGATGAAGCAAAACAATTTTTAATGGAAAATAAAGTGACGTTATTGATTGATCCAGAGGCTAAAGCCATTGATTATTTCAAGCCAGAGGTTGTTGTTGATGCCATTCTTGCTAAAAAGAATTTAGGAACAACAAAAAAGATGGCACCAATTACCATTGCTTTAGGTCCGGGATTTATGGCAGGTAAAGATGTTGATGTTGTTATTGAAACGATGCGAGGGCATAAACTAGGAAGAACGATTTATCAAGGAGCTGCTTTAAAAAATACAGGTGTACCAGGTGTCATTAAAGGTTATGGGAAAGAACGTGTTATTCATTCTCCTGGCGCAGGAACTGTAAAACATGTAAGGCATTTAACAGATATTGTTAAAAAAGGTGAAGTGATTGCTTACGTTGATCAAACACCGATTTATGCGACAATGGATGGATTACTTCGTGGCTTGATTAAAGAAGGCTTTGTAGTCACTCAAGGTTTTAAAATGGCAGATATTGACCCACGTGAAGATGAATATGAAAATTGTTTTACGATTTCCGATAAAGCACGCTGCATTGCTGGTGGTGTCATTGAAGCTATCTTTTATTTAAGAGGACATAGAAATGATTTATCTTGATCAAGCAGCAACCAGTTTTCCTAAAATTAAAGAAGTTCAAGATGCAGTAATTGATTGTATGAATCATTGCACCAATGCGAATCGTTCTACCAGTGTGACAAGTTTAAATGCGAGTCGTTTGATTTATCAAACACGCAAACTTATTAAAGAATATTTTCATGTACCTCAAGATGGATGTGTGGTTTTAAATAGTGGAAATACCGAAAGTCTCAATACATGTATTAAAGGTATTCTCAAAAAAGGAGATCATGTGATTACGACCTACGCTGAACATAACAGTGTTTTAAGACCACTTTATCAATTAGAAAAAGCAAATATTATTACGTTATCTATTACCTCACCTACAGTAGAGAATATTAAAAAACATCTTCAAAAAAAGACAAAAATGATTATTGTAACACATAGTTCTAATGTAACGGGTGAAATTTATCCAATTGCTGAAATTGGAAAACTAGCGCACGAACATGGTATTTTGATGATGAGTGATATTGCTCAAAGTGCGGGACATCTTTTCATTGATATGGAAAAGATGAATTTAGATATTTTATGTTTTAGTGGTCATAAAGGATTGCTTGGAAATAGTGGAGTTGGTGGTTTTTGTTTAGCTCAATCTATAGAAATAGAACCTTTAATAAGTGGTGGAACAGGAATGGACTCTTTTAATCATTTTCAAAGTGATTACTATCCTGAACATGTTGAAGCGGGGACACGTAATATGACAGGAATCGCTTCTTTAAAGGCAGGGGTTTGTTATTTAATGAAACATCAAGATGAAAAATCAAAATACACAAATGAATTAGTTAAACTTTTATATGATGGTTTAAAAAATATTCCACAAGTTGTTTTGTATGGCGATTTTAAAGAAAGAACACCAATTCTTGCATTTAATATACAAGGAATGGATAGTTTTCAAGTGGCAGATCTTTTAAATAATAAATATGGCATTGCAATTCGTTGCGGTACTCATTGTGCTCCTTTGATGCATCAACATCTCAATACAGTGAAAAGTGGAATCGTAAGAGTATCACTTTCATTTATGAATACAAAAGAAGAAATACAATTTTTCATCAAAGCAATTAAAGAAATTAGTGAGGATAATTATGATAATTAGTGTTATTGGTTCAGGTGGAAAGACAACAAAAATAAAACAGTTAAAAGATCAATATTTAAAAGAAGGTAAGAGTGTTTTAATGACAACTTCTACTCATATGAAAATTGAAGAAAAGACACTAGTCGATCCGAGTTATGAAGAAATAATAAATGAAATTAAAAAGCATGGCTACGTACATGCAGGTGGCAAAGCCAAAAATCAAAAAATTAAAGCTTTAGATGATGAAGTGTTAGAAAGATTAAAAAAAGAAATAGATGTAATTTTAATTGAAGCTGATGGTTCCCATGGATTTCCTTTAAAATATCCAAGAAATCATGAACCTGCTGTAGACAAAGACAGTAATGAAATTATTTTAATTACTTCTTTAAAGGGACTTGGAAAACCTGTTCAAGATGTTGTTCATGGTTATCAAGAAATGAAAGTTGATGGAAATCAAAAAGTAGATAGTCTTTTTATTCAACAACTTATCAACATCTATTTAAAAAAAATTAATAAATATAATGTTCCTATTAAAATTCAAGTAAACGGAGTAAGTTCGCTTTATGAAAAAGCACTAGCTTCGTTATTAGAAAATCAAAAGGAAGTAACACTTATTAATGAAGAATGGTTCTTGCCACAACCGAAACTTGTTATTTTGGGTGCAGGACATGTGAGCCAATATGTAAGTAAAGTTGCTTCTATGTTGGATTTCTATACGATTGTTATTGATGAAAGAAAAGAATTTGCATGTAAAGAATTATTTCCAGAAGCAAATGAAATTCATTGTGTTTCTTTTGATAAAGCTGATTCCTATTTTCCTAAGGAAGCAAATACATGTTATGTCATTGTGACAAGAGGACATAAAGATGATCGTTTGTGTTTAAAAAAGACACTTTTTCGACAAAGTCTTTATGTAGGAATGATTGGAAGCAAGAAGAAAGTTAAACAAACTTATGATGCTTTATTAGAAGAAGGGTATCAACAAGTTGAACTTGATAAAGTACATGCCCCTATTGGACTTTCAATAAAAGCGATAACTCCTGCAGAGATTGCCGTCAGTATCATGTCTGAAATTATAGCTATTAAAAATGAACATCAATATTCAAGCATGACAAGTGACTTATTAGAAGTACAAGGTGATGGTGTTTTATGTATTATTATCGATAAAAAAGGATCAACACCACGTACAGTTGGTAGTATGATGTTTGTAAATGAAAAAGGAATTATTGGTTCTATTGGTGGGGGAAGAGAAGAATATCAAGCTATTTTAGATGCTAAGAATTGTCATGAGGTAATGATGAAACATTATGAATTAAATAATAGCGAAAGTGCCAATTTAGGAATGATTTGTGGAGGAAGTAATGATGTTTTATTTCTTCCTATAAAGCAGCATTAGCTGCTTTTTTTATGTCTATAACTCTATTTTTTTGTATTATCTTGATGAAAAAATAGAGTTATGCTACAATTTTCTTGTTTTTAGAAGGTTAATTTAATGTGAGGGAGAGAGAATATGGAGAAAAAAGAGTATACAAGTCCTTATGATTTTGAAGGGAAAATTCCTTTAAAACAGGCAATTATTTTAGGTTTACAACACGTTCTAGCAATGTTCGTTGGTAACTTAACACCAGTACTTATTATTACGGGGGCTTGTGCTGCAATGCATGATGCAGATGTATTTGCTGCAATTCAAGTTTCACTTTTACAAAATGCAATGCTTATTGCAGGTGTTGTTACTTTAGTACAATTATTTTCAATAGGTCCTATTGGTGGGAAAGTCCCAATTATCATGGGAACAAGTTCAGGATTTATTGGTGTTTTCCAAAGTGTTGCTCATGTAATGGGTGGTGGTGTTTTAGGATATGGTGCCATCATGGGAGCAAGTATTATTGGTGGTTTATTTGAAACGGTTTTAGGTTTTCTTTTAAAACCATTACGTCGTTTCTTTCCGTCTGTTGTTACAGGAACAGTTGTTTTATCCATTGGTTTGTCTTTAATTGGTGTTGGTGTTGCTTCTTTCGGGGGAGGAAGTAGTGCTAAAGATTATGGATCTGTAGAAAATCTTTTAATTGGTTTATTTGTTTTAGTTGTTATTTTAGCTTTTAAACATGGTACAAAAGGAATGCTAAGTAATTCGGCTGTTTTAATTGGAATTATTTGTGGTTATGTTTTATGTATGATTTTACCATTGTTTATTTCAACAACAGGTGTTGCCAGTGATGGAACAGAGTTTGTTAAATCATGGGTTTTAAATTGGGATAAGGTGGCTCAAGCAAAATGGTTTGCCTTACCAAAACTCATGCCAGTAAAACCAGTTTTTGATTTAAGAGCAATTTTACCAGTTTTAATTATGTTTATTGTTACAGCTGTTGAAACTGTTGGGGATATTTCTGGTGTTATGGAAGGCGGAATGTCAAGAGAAGCTACAGATCAAGAATTATCAGGTGGTGTGATCTGTGATGGTATTGGTTCATCCATTGCTGCTTTATTTGGTGTTTTACCTAATACATCTTTTTCACAAAATGTTGGGTTAGTAACAATGACTAAAATTGTCAATCGTTTTGCTTTGGCGTGTGGTGCGATTTTCCTAATTATTTGTGGTTTATTTCCTAAATTAGCGGCACTTGTTTCAATTATGCCTCAATCCGTATTAGGTGGAGCAGCAGTCATCATGTTTTCATCGATTGTTATGTCTGGAATTCAATTGATTACCAAAGAACCTCTTACTGCTCGTTCAATGACAATTGTTTCAGTTGCTTTAGGATTAGGTTATGGTATTGGTGCAAATAGTGCAATTTTAATGCAACTTCCACAAGCAATTCAAATGATTTGTGGAGAATCAGGAATTGTACCTGCTGCTTTTGTAGCAATTATTTTAAATATTTTATTACCAAAAGAAAAACAATAAAGGAGGGCTTTCTTTGTTATCGATTAGAAATTATGTGCGACCTCAAACAATTGAGGAAGCTTATGAATATGCAAAAAAACCGCTGAGTGTTGTTTTAGGTGGTATGTTATGGCTTAAAATGCAAAATAGAAATGTTAATTTTGCTATTGATCTATCTGATTTACATTTAGATCAAATTGAAGAAATAGATGATGAAATACATATTGGTGCTATGGTTACTTTAAGAGAGCTTGAAACAAATGAACAATTAAACCATTTTACACAAGGAGCTATTAAAGAAAGTGTACGTCATATTGTCGGTGTTCAATTTAGAAACTTAGCGACAATTGGTGGGTCTATTTATGGAAGGTTTGGTTTTTCTGATGTTTTAACACTTTTTATGGCGCTTGATTGTGAGGTAGAACTTTATCCAACTGGGCGGGTTTCTATCAAAGAATTTGCGAATATGAAATTTACAAAAGATATTCTTACAAAAGTTATTATTAAAAAAGTACCAACAAATGTGGTTTATTTATCACAAAGAAATATTTCAACAGATTTTCCTGTTTTAACCTGTGCTGTTAGTAATATAAATCAACATTATACATGTATCATTGGAGCAAGACCGTTACATGCTGTAGCTATTAATGGAGATAGTTATTTTGAAGCAGGTATTACTGAAGAAAATATTCAAAATTTTACAAAATGTGTTTTATCAGAATTAAAATTAGGAAGCAATTCAAGAGCATCTAGAGAATATCGTCAAAAGATTGCAAAAGTTTTAATAAAAAGAGCTTTTCTTCAATTGAAGGAGGATGTATATGGAAATTAAATTAACTTTAAATGGAGAAAGAATTGTACAAGATATTGAGCCTGATTTATTACTTATTGATTTTGTGAGAAAAAATGGTTGCTATAGTGTTAAACGTGGTTGTGATACAAGTAACTGTGGATTATGTACGGTTTTATTAAATGATAAACCAGTGCTTTCATGCAGTATTCTTGCAATGCGTGCAAATGGTGCAAAAGTAGTTACTTTAGAAGGAATGCAAGAAGAAGCAAAACCACTAGCAACATTTATTGCTAGTCAAGGAGCTGAACAATGTGGTTTTTGTAATCCTGGATTTATGATGAATACACTTGCTTTATTAAAAGAAAATCCTCATCCAAGTGATGATGAAATTAAAGAATTTTTAGCTGGAAATTTATGTCGTTGTTCAGGTTATGAAGGACAACTTAGAGGAATAAAAAATTACCTAAACTATCTTGAAGAAAAGGGGAATGAATAATGGCTTATAAACATATTGAAAAACCGGTCATGAAAAAAGATGCGATGAATCTTTTGCTTGGTAAACCTGTTTATGTAGATGACATAACAAGTCAAGACTGTTTAGTTGTTAAAGTGTTAAGATCACCACATGCTCATGCTTTGATTGAAGAAATTGATGTTTCTAAAGCTCAAAAAATCCCAGGTATTGAAGCTGTTTATACGTATAAAGATGTCCCTCAAAAACGTTTTACCATGGCAGGTCAAACGTCTCCAGAACCAAGTCCTTATGATCGTTTAATTTTAGATCAAAGAGTTCGTTTTGTAGGAGATGCTGTTGCTATTGTTGCTGGTATTAATGAAAAGGTTGTTGATCGTGCTTTAAAAATTATTAAAGTAAAATATCAAGTTTTAACACCAGTTCTTGATTTTACGAAAGCAAAAGATAATAACATCTTAGTTCATCCTGAAGAAAATTGGAAAGCTTTATGTCCAGTAGGTGCTGATAATCATAGAAATCTTGTGGCAACAGATTCTTCAAGTCAAGGTGATTTAGAAAAAGTGTTTGCTTCTTGTGATCAAGTCATTGAAAGAATCTATCATACAAGAGCAAACCAACAAGCAATGATGGAAACTTTTAGAACTTATTGTGAAATTGACCCTTATGGAAGACTTCATGTTATTTCTTCAACCCAAATTGTTTTCCATTGTCGAAGAATTCTTGCTAACGCATTAGATATTCCTCAATCGAAAATTCGTGTTGAAAAACCAAGAATTGGAGGAGGATTTGGGGCTAAACAAACTGTTGTAGCTGAAGTTTATCCTGCTTTTGTAACATGGATGACCAAGAAACCTTCTAAAATGATTTATAGTCGAAAAGAATCACAAATTGCCTCTACACCGCGTCATGAAATGCAAGTGACTGTTAAATTAGGAGCAATGAATGATGGAACAATTCGTGCAATGGATGTTTATACGCTTTCAAATAGTGGTGCTTTTGGTGAGCATGGACCAACAACAGTAGGTTTATCGGGACATAAATCGATTCCACTTTATACAAATAATCTTGAAGCCTTTAAATTCTCTTATGATGTTGTTTATACTAACTGTCAAGCTGCTGGTGCCTATCGTGGCTATGGCGCTACGCAAGGACTTTTTGCGGTAGAATCGATTGTTAGTGAAATGGCAGGAATTTTAGGTATTGACCCAGTAGTTATTCGAGAAAAGAATATGGTTAGACAAGGTCAAACAATGGGGGCTTATTATAATGAGGTTGCAAAAGCATGCGCCTTAGACAAATGTATGGAGCATGCTAAAAAACTTTTTGATTGGGAAAACAAATCAAAAGTACGTGTTTTAGAAAACGGTAAAATTAGAAGTTCTGGAGTAGCCATGGCTATGCAAGGATCTGGTATTTCAGGGGTTGATGTTGGTTCCGCCACATTAAAACTTGAAGATGATGGTTATTATACACTTCATATTGGGGCAGCTGACATGGGAACAGGTTGTGACACCATTCTTGCACAAATGGCGGCCGAATGTTTAGATTGTGACGTTGATCAAATTGTTGTTTTTGGGGCAGATACAGATATTTCACCTTATGATTCAGGTTCTTATGCCTCTTCAACAACTTATGTAACAGGAAAGGCAGTAGAGCAAGCTTGTGAAAAATTAAAAAATAATTTATGTAACCTTGCTTTACAAACATTTCATTGTGAAAAAGAAGATGTTGAATTCACCTCACAAGGTGTTAAAAATTTAAAGACAAACGAACTTTTAACTTTAAAGGAGCTTGCTTTAAAAGCCATGTGTGGAAATAATATCGAAACACAGGTTACAGTTACCCATTCATCTCCAATTTCGCCACCACCTTATATGGTAGGAATGGTTGAAATTGAACTTGATAAAGAAACAGGACAAGTTGATATTCTTGATTATGTTGCTGTTGTTGATTGCGGCACTGTTATTAATACAAATTTAGCACGGGTTCAAACAGAAGGGGGCTTAGTTCAAGGAATTGGTATGGCTCTCTATGAAGATGTTCAATATACAAAACGTGGTGCTATTCCTGAAAATTCTTTTATGCAATATAAAATTCCTACACGTTTGGATATGGGAAAAATTAGAGTTGAATTTGAAAGTAGCTATGAACCAACTGGTCCATTTGGTGCAAAATCGATTGGTGAAATTGTTATTAATACACCATCTCCTGCAATCGCCAATGCCATCTATCGAGCAACTGGTAAGTATTTAAAAGATCTTCCAATGACTCCTGAAAAAATCTTAATGGCAATCGATGAATAATGAAAACATATATTATTTATTTAGCAGCAGGAAATAGTCGTCGTTTTAAAGAAGATAAGTTACATGCGCTTTTTAAAGGAAAAGAGCTTTATCTTTATGGAATTGATACTTTGAAACAATTATTAAAATATCGTAATGATCTAGAAATTATCGTTGTTTCTAATACAATTGATATACAAGAAAAATATATTCATAGTTATAAAAGCCCTTTAAGTGAAAGAGGAATTTCCTATTCTATTAAAGCTGCTTTAAATCATATCAATCAAGATGATGACTATCAAATGATGTTTATGGTTGCCGATCAACCCTATCTATCTTATCAAACACTCAATAAGATGATTGATACATTTAATCAATCATCTTATTCTATATGTTCTTTAATGTTTAAAGATAGAGTAGGAAATCCTGTGATTTTTTCTAAAGACTATTTCAATGAGTTATATTCTTTAAAAGAAGATCAAGGAGGGCGTAAGATCGTTAATAAATATCCACAAGAATGTTTCTATTTTAGAATTGAAAATGAAAAAGAACTTTATGATATTGATTATCAAAATGACTTACAAAAACTGATAAAGGAAGAAGAATATGATTGAATAGGCTAAATTAGAAGATAAAGAAGAAATCTATAATTTGATTTGTATTTTAGAAAATAAAGAAATTAATAAAGAACACTTTGATTGCATTTTTTAAAATTCTTTAAAAAATGCAGATATTATTTATTTAGTTTATCGAGATGAAAAAATTGAAGGATTTCTAAGTTTTAAAATACATCATTATTTACATCATGACCATGATACAGGTGAAATTGTAGAACTTGTTATTTTACCAGAAAAAAGAAGTTTTAAAATTGGTAAACAACTTATTGAAAAAATTGAAGAGATTGCAAAAGATAAGCAATTCGAACAAATTGAGCTTTCTACTTCCACTTATCGTAAAGATGCGCATCGTTTTTATGAAAGACAAGGTTATGAAAAATTACATTATAATTATACGAAAGAACTAGATGACTAACCGTCACCTTTTTTTTCACATCTTTTACACATAGTCATGCTACAATAAAGTTGAAGAGGTGGTAGTAATGTATAAAGCATTAATGATAGAAGATCATAAAGAAGTAAGAGACTTTGTTAAAGAGTATTTTGATCATAAAGAAATAGAGGTTATAGAAGCTCAAAATGGTTATGAAGGATTAGCAATATTAGATGATACAATCGATATCATTTTACTTGACATTATGATGCCAGGAATTGATGGCTATGAAGTTTGTAAACAAATTAGAAGTCAATATAATACGCTCATCGTTTTTATAAGTGCTTTATCAGAAGATGAAAACCAATTAAAGGCTTATGAATATGGGGCAGATGATTATATTACTAAACCATTTAAACCTTCTTTGTTGTATGCAAAATGTTTAGCACTTTTAAAAAGAAATAAAAAGATTGAAACGAATCAACTTCAGTCAGGAAAAGTGATTTTGGATTTAGATAAACATATTTTAGTGATTGAAGAAAATGATATTGTTTTAACAGATAAAGAATTTAAACTTCTTCGATACTTAATGAAAAATCAAGGAATTGTTTTATCAAGAGAAAAAATTTTAGATACTTTGTGGGGCTATGATTATTATGGGGATGGTCGAGCAGTAGATACATATATTAAACGTTTAAGGAAACGATTGGGAAAATATTCTTATTATATTCAAACCATTGTTAAAACAGGATATATGTGGAAAGGAGAAGAATCATGAAGAAGATAAGAAGTATTCAGTTTAAGGTGTTTATTTGTTTATTTATTTCTTTTATGGTAGTATTTGGTTATGTTGTCAAAAATAAGTATGATCGAAGTTTTAATGAACTCCTTTATTACAGTCAAAGTGGTACTTCAGATGACTATATAAATTATTGTACAGCTATTTCTAATAAAAATGGAGAGTATAGAGAGTTTGATTTAGATAAAATAAAACAAGGGTTAAGTGAATTACCTAAAGATGATTCAACTAAAATATATCTTTTAGATACTTATGGAAATCCAATCGAACAATACGGATATGAAAAAGATGATCATTTACTTATTGTACATGATCCTTTTGTAGAAATTAACGAGAGTGATGTAGATACAGATTATTCTGATGATTTCTATGATGCACGTTATTATATTGATTTGTCATCTTTATCAAGTGAACAATATCAGTTATTAATAGAAACAATTAAAGATGTTGAAAAAAATAAATATGATGATATTCATTTATACTTTGAAGGACAAATTGAAGAATTAAAGAACTTTAAAGATACATCACAATCAACATATAATACAAAAAATCGGTATTATAAGGTTAAACCGACTTTTATACATTATAATACAGATATCTTTGGTCAAAAAAAAGGAAATACCGTTGAAGCATTTTATGAAGCCTATGTAGAAAATGGCGAAGTACATTTAAAGAAAAGTGAAGAGGAAGCTTATGGGGATACAAGAGTTTCTACATCAAAAATAAATGAATTATCTAAAAAGGCTGTAAATGAACATTTTTCAAATGTCTATGCAGGGCTTGCTACTTTTTTAGATGATGTTTCAATTGATTCAAATTCACGTACAGCTATAAAAAAGACAAATGAAATTGCTGATGCGCTTAAAAAAGGAACATTATCGTATGCTTCTTTTACAAAGATACTAGATAATTATTCATATACTGTATTACTTCTTCCTTTAGATGAGCATCATGGTTACGTTGAAGGACAAGAACCAGCCCCCAATGCCTTAATTGCTGTTTTTTATGGTTTTAAAACACGGGGATTCCATCAATTAAGAGATGAATTAATTAAAAGTAATTTTCCATTACTTTTAGGTGGTGTCTTATTTATTGTTTTATTTTCGTATTTGATTTCTTATATGACAACAAAACGTATTAAAGAAATTGATCGTGTTGCAATGGAAATCACAAATAATAATTTTAAAGGTGTATTAGATACAAAAGGAAATGATGAGTTATCAAGTCTTTCAAGTCATATAAATACAATGTCTTCTAACTTGAAAAGAAATATAGACGCTTTGAATCTAGAAATAGATCAAGTGAAAAAAATGGAACAATTAAGGAAAGAATTTATTGCTCAATTTACTCATGAGATTAAAACACCTCTTGCTATTATTAATGGAAATATTGATTTATTAGAAAATGTAGATGATGAAGATAAAAAAGCTAAGTATATAGAGGTGATCAATAAAGAAATTAGTGTTATTAATGATTTAGTATTACAAATGTTAGATTTATCAAAACTTGAAGCAAAGGCGGTTACTTTAGATAAAAAAGAAATTGATTTAAGAGAGCTAACTGAAGATATTGTTGATGATTATGAACAATTATTAATGGATAAAAAATTAAAGATAGAAATACAAGGAGAAGATGTTTTAATTGTAAGTGATAGAAAACGAATAGAAATGGTTATTCAAAATTATTTATCAAATGCAATCAAACATGCATTTATTAATAGTACGATTAAAATTAAAATCAAAGAAAATGAGTTTTCTATTGAAAATAAGGGAAAACAAATTGATGAAAAACGTATGGATACTATTTGGGAATCTTTTGTAAGTGATGATCAAAAAGGTACAGGCTTGGGTCTTGCAATCGTTAGAAATATTTTAGAACTTCATGAAATGAGTTATGGAGTTCATAATTTAGAAGACGGTGTAGAGTTTTATTTTAGATGGAAAAAATAAATGAAAACCCTTTCTTTAAAAAAGAATTATAGAATCGTTAAAAAAGTATTCTTTTTTTCATAAATTAGTTCCATTTAATGAAAAAAAAGCATATAATAGGCATTGCTTAAAGGAGAGATAGTAATGAATATAATTTTAATGGGTCCACCAGGTGCTGGTAAAGGAACTCAAGCTGCTAAATTGGTGGAAAAATATGGTTTAAAACAAATTTCTACAGGAGATTTATTTAGAAAAGCAATTAAAGAAGAAACAAAATTTGGTGTTATTGCTAAATATTTTATTTCTTTTGGTTATTTAGTACCAGATGATTTTACAATTCAAATGATTCAAGAATATTTAGAAGAAAATATTAACACTGAAGAATTTAAAAATGGTTTCATCTTAGATGGTTTCCCAAGAACAATCATTCAAGCTAGAAAATTAGCTGATATTTGTTCAATGTTCAATTTTAAAATTGATGCTGTAATCAACTTAGATATTCCTGAAGATGTCTTAGTTAAACGTTTATCAGGAAGAAGAACTTGTGCTGATTGTGGAAAATCATATCATATCGTTTATAACCCACCAAAAAAAGAAGGTGTTTGTGACGTATGTGGTGGAGAATTAACACAACGTTCTGATGAAAGTGAAGAAGCAGTTCAAGTACGTATTGATACTTACAATAAACAAACAAAACCTTTAATTGATTACTACACGATGTTAGGTGAACTTACTAATGTTGATGGAAATCAATCAATGGATGAAGTTGCTGAAGAAATTTATAAAGTATTAGATGAATTAAAATAGAAGTGAAAAGCTTCTATTTTTTTCATTTTATGAAAGAAACGTACTTGTCTATACCTCTATGCTATAATGAATGTGTCAAAAATGGAGGATATAAAAATGAGTAAAAAACCTGTAAAAATTGTAACAATTGGTGGAGGA
>NZ_JAJDKB010000021.1:0-48355 GCF_020589955.1 Faecalibacillus sp. TM498 | reverse complement strand
CCCTCAACCTACTGATTACAAGTCAGTTGCTCTACCAATTGAGCTAAGCCGGCATCTTCTATAATTTATTTTAAACACTATTTTAATGGTGGAGGCTAACGGGCTCGAACCGCTGACCCTCTGCTTGTAAGGCAGATGCTCTCCCAACTGAGCTAAGCCTCCTTGACTAGTGCCCATTTATAATAACATCTCTATACCTTTACGTCAACAGTTTTTTACATTTTTTTCATATTTTTTTATCAGTGATAATGTCATCTAATGGAATATCAAAATCTTCAGATTGATAATGCTCAATATATTGAAATGAATAAGCCAGTCCTATTGTTGGTGCATTAAAATCTTTAAGATATCGATCATAATAACCTCCACCATAGCCCAAACGATAACAATTTGCATCATAACCTACAAGTGGAACAATCATTAAATCAAGAAATTCTTTATTAATTTCTTGTTTATCTATCGGTTCATCAATACCATATTTATTTTTTATCATTTTATCTTGATATAAAGTAAAATACATTTCTTTACCGCGAACTACGGGAACATAAAATTCTTTTTGAGTTTTAAATTCTTCAATTAATTTCCAAGTATCCACTTCATGTTTATAAGATAAATAGATTCCTATTTTTTTACTTTTAATGAAACGTGGATCTTTTTTTAACTTTTCTATAATGAAATGAGATTGTTTTTGATAATCATCAAAAGCCAATCTCATTTGTATCAATTGTTTACGCAATTGTTTTTTATCCAATTCCATTTTCACCAAAGTCCATTTTAATCAATTGATTTAACTCAACAGCATATTCCATTGGTAATTCTCTTGAAAATGGTTCAATAAATCCCATAACAATCATTTCTGTCGCATCTTTTTTAGAAAGACCTCTAGACATTAAATAGAAAAGTTGTTCATCTGAAATTTTAGAAACAGTTGCTTCATGTTCAATTAAAGAATCATTATTTCTAGCATAGTTTGTTGGCACTGTATCACTTGTTGAAATTTGATCTAAGATCAATGTATCACATTCAACTTTACTTTTAGCGTTGATTGCCTTTGGATTATGTTGTACTAACCCACGATAGTTTGTTTTACCACCGTTTTTAGCAATTGACTTAGAAACAATACTACTTGAAGTATTTGGTGCTAAATGAATCATTTTAGCTCCAGAATCCATAATTTGATTTTCTCCAGCAACAGCAATTGTAATACAAGAACCTTTCGCTCCTTCTTCCATTAAAACACAAGTTGGATATTTCATTGTAACAGCAGAACCAATATTTCCATCGACCCATTCCATTTGTCCATTTTTATAAACCTTCGCTCTTTGTGTCACTAAGTTTAAGATATTATTAGACCAGTTTTGAATTGTTGTATAACGGCATTTAGCCCCTTCTAAAACAACAATTTCAACAACTCCTGTATGTAATGAATCTTTTGAATAATTTGGTGCTGTACATCCTTCTACATAATGAATATCAGAACCTTTATCAACAATAATCAATGTTCTTTCAAATTGTCCCATTTGTTCAGAATTGATTCTAAAATAAGATTGTAAAGGTTTTTCTAGTTTTACTCCTGGTGGTACATAAATAAATGAGCCCCCAGACCAAACAGCTCCATTTAAAGCTGAAAACTTATTATCATTATAAGGAATAACTGTATCAAAATACTTTTTAAATAATTCTGGGTATTCTCTTAAACCACTGTCAATATCTAAGAAAATAACACCTTTTTCTTGAACTTCTTTCAACATATTATGATAAACCACTTCTGATTCATATTGAGTTGTTACCCCTGATAAATATTTTTGTTCTGCTTCAGGAATTCCTAGCTTATCAAAAGTATCTTTAATCGTTTCAGGGACTTCTTCCCATTTATTTGTTTGTTTATCAGAAGGTCTAATATAATACGTATACTCATCAAAATCTACTCTGCTTAAATCGACACCCCATGTAGGCATTGGCTTTTTCAAAAAACAATCAAGTGCTTTTAAACGATATTCCAACATCCATTCAGGTTCACCTTTAATAGCAGAGATTTCTCTAACGATATCTTCATTAATTCCTTTAGGTGTTTTAAAAACAGACACATCTTTATCAGGAATCATAGTTTCATCATTTTCCATGAGTTTCCTCCTTTTCACTTTCATCAATTAATTGTGTAATTCCTTTCCATCCAAGAGTTGCACATTTAATTCTATTGGCCTGTTTATGAGTGTTATAAAAAGCAATCGCTTCTTCTAATATTTCAGGATCATAATCTTTTTCAAAAATCATATTCATATAATTTTCAATAATAACCCTTGCTTCATCAATTGTTTTACCAATTAATAATTCTGTCATAATGGAAGTACTTGATGTACAAATCGCACACGCTTCTCCATCAAAGCGAATATCTTCAATCACTCCATTTTCTATTTTTGCTTGTATATCAATATTATCAATACAAGTTTCACTATCCATATTGACTTTTTTATAGCTATCGTCTTCAACTAATTCATGATTACGTGGATTTTCATAATGATCCATAATAATTTGACGAAGCATCATATTATCCAAAGAAGGCATCTAAAAAGTCATCCCCTTTCTTACATACTTCAATAAACTGATCTATTTCTTCTTTTGTATTGTAGAAATAGAATGAAGCTCTTAATGTTTGTGAAACATGTAAATATTCATCTAATATTTTTGCACAGTGTTGACCAGCACGAATGGCAATTCCATACGTATTAAATAAAGATGCTCCATCTTGAGAAAAAACATTTTTAATATTGAAAGCAATTGCTCCAACACCATTTTCATTGTAAATTTCAATGTTATCTAATTCTTTCATCTTTTCAACGGCATATTTTCTAAGCATTGCTTCATGTTCTTCAATATTTTTCATACCAATATTTTGTAAATATTCAATAGCACTACCAAGACCAATGACCCCTTCAATATTAGGTGTTCCCGTTTCAAATTTTGTTGGTGCATTTTTAAGCTTTACTAAACCACAGCTATTGTATCTTGCATTACTTCCTCCACCAAAACGTGTTGGTGTCATTTCTTCCAATAAATGATATTTTCCATATAATACACCTACTCCTGTAGGTCCGCACATTTTATGTCCTGAAAAAGCAAAGAAATCAACATCTAAATCTTGAACATCAACAGCATGATGAGGTGCACTTTGAGCCCCATCAACACAAACAATAATATCGTGTTCATGAGCAAAATTACAAATTTCTTTAATTGGTGCTAAATATCCTAAAACATTTGTAATTTGCGCAAGTGAAATAATTTTTGTATGTTCAGTCACTGCTTTTTTGACATTTTCTAAAGTCACTTTTCCTTCTTCGTCTAGATCAATATATTTAATGATAGCTCCTGTATGTTTAGCTACTTCAAACCAAGGAAGCGTATTGCTTGCATGTTCAGCAAGAGTAATCAATACTTCATCTCCTTCTTTTAAATGTGTCATCCCATAACCAAAAGCTACCATATTCAAACTATCTGAAGAACCATAAGTATAAACAACTTCCTCTGGTTTACAATGAATAAAATCAGCAACAATACTTCTTACATGTTCAAATTTTGTATCTACTTCATGTGATAAGTCATAATCTCCACGATGTGCATTTCCAGAATAATTTGTTAAATAATCACAAACACTATCAATCACACATTGAGGTTTTAAAGTTGTTGCCCCATTATCTAAATAAATAAGAGGTTTTCCATGCATAGACTTTTTAAGCATTGGAAAATCATCTCTAATTTTTAAAACATCTAACATTATAGTCCCACCTTTTCTTTCAAAACATCTGAAAATCTTTCTTTTAAAGATTCTACACTGATAAATTCTAAAACAGGTAAGAAATAACCATAAGTGACTAGATGCATAGCATCTTGTTTAGAAAGACCTCTAGACATTAAATAATAAAGATGATCTTCATCAATCTTTCCAACACTTGCTCCATGGCTTGCTTTAACATCATATTCATCAATATATAAATACGGATTAGCTTGTGCTTTGCACCCTTCATCAAAAACAATAATTTTATTTGTTTGATGTGTATCTGATCCAGACATACCTTTATAAATACGTCCCACACCATCAATAATTAAACTTGCTTTTGATTTAACAATACCATAGTTATCCATATCACCATATGTATGTGGTGCTAAATGTTCTAAAGTCATTTCATAATGTTTATTTTCTTTTTCTTTGCTTAAAGAAGCTAAGCGAAGTTTAGCACTTGCTTCCTCTTCAAGTAAACGATATTTTATTTTTGATAAAGTTGTATAATCTGTTAATTCTACATAAGCGCAAGACACTCTTGCATACTTATAAACATCAACATTTTCATCTAAATCAAGTTGAATATTTTGATGACTATTTTTTTCAACATATCTTAAAACTTCACTTGATTCATTGATTTTTATATTTTTTGTATAAGAACAAGACTTTGATGCTTCATACATTTCTACAAGATCTACATGTAAACGATCTTTAATTTCAATATTAAATTGATAAGTTCCTTCTTCTGTTGTCTTATAAATAATTTGTACTTTTGCATCTTCATTAATCATTAAAGTTTGATTTTGAATTTGAATATCTTGTTTAAAAGATGTTTCTTTGATTGTTCCATTTTCTAAAACAAGATAATTATCAATATCTACTAATCGACTCATTATTTAGCTTTAACCTTATTTCCGCAACTACCTAAAACAATAGGTTGTTTATCTTCTTCAGTTTCAAAATCAAAACCTAGTTCTTTAACCCAACGATAACCTTCTTTATCAATACGATCTATTAATTCTTGTCCTCCACTTAATACAATTTTTCCATCTACTAATATATGAACATGACTAGGTGGTACAAGTTCAAATAATCTTTCATAGTGTGAAACCATCACACAACCAAATGAATCTGATTTCATATCATTGATAGCTTCAGAAACAATTTTTAAAGCATCAACATCTAAACCAGAATCAATTTCATCTAATAATGCAAATTTGGGTTTTAATAATTTCATTTGCAAGATTTCATTTCTTTTCTTTTCTCCACCAGAGAAACCTTCATTTAAATAACGGTGTGCTAAATTTTCGTCCATTTTTAAATCAGCAATATTTTTATCTAATTCTTTAATAAATTTAAATAAAGATACTGGTTTTTCTTGATGAGCATTGAGCGCAGCTCTTAAAAAATCAGAAGTGACAACTCCTGGAATTTCTTGAGGATATTGCATTCCTAAAAAGATTCCTGCTTTCGATCTTTCATCGACTGACATTTCTAAAACATTTTGTCCATCCAAGTAAATACTTCCCTCTGTTACTTGGTATTTAGGGTTTCCCATGATAGCTGATAGCAATGTTGATTTACCATTACCATTAGGTCCCATTAATGCATGTATTTCTCCTGTATTGATTGTTAAATCAATTCCTTTTAGTATTTCTTTATCATCAATACAAACATGTAAATTTTCTATTTTTAAAGTTGACATAAATCAAGCCCCTTTCTACCCACAACATTTTACTAAAATGTCAAAAAAAAAACAATCAATGTGATAATCTTTTGTATTAACAATTTATATTATATCCAAAATATGGTATATTATTTAAACAAAAGGAGTGATAATGTGAAATTTCTGAAATCTTTATTTCAAGTCATATCATCTAAAAAAATTACACAAACCCTGTTAAACTTACTTATTTTATTTTTGATCGTTCTTTTATTAGATATTACAAAAGAAGTATGGGGTGGCGCTTTTAGTATTTTTTGGAAGATTATAAAACCATTCTTTGTAGCATTTGCAATCGCTTATGTTTTAAATCCGCTTATTGAATGGGTACAAAAATATGTAAAAAATCGTGGATTATCTTTAATTATTGTTTATGTAGGAATCATTGCTTGTTTAATACTTATTTTATCACTAGCAATTCCTCTTGTAATTAATAGCGTAACAGACCTCTATCCTGCTTTTGAAGACGGTTTGATTTTTATTTCGCGCTTTGTACAAAGTCATTTAGGCTTCAATATTTCTGAAATAACAACTTATATTCAAACAGAAGCAGCGAAGCTTTTACAAGATATGACAGTTATTAATACAACGTTTGATGTTTTAAATTCTGTTATTGTAAAAATTGGAAACGGCTTGATTTATTCAATCCTTGCAATCTATATGTCTATAAAATTTGATAGTATAAGAATTGCAATTAATCATTTTGCAGGAAAGTTTGATGAAAACTTACCTGTTTATTTAAAGGAAATCAATATTTCTTTAATTGAATATATTGAAGCTTTTGCTTTAAGTGCTCTTATTCAAGGTCTTACAACAGCTTTTGTCTATTTGGTTATTGGCCATCCAAACTGGATCTTACTTGGTATTTTCTCAGCTATCAGTTCGGTAATCCCTTATGTAGGTCCAATTGTTGCTAATTTACTTGGAATCGTCACTTCAATTACGATGGGGGCAACAAAACTTATTATTTTATTTGTACTGATTTTTATTCAATCAAATGTTGTTCCTTATGTCATTCAACCAAAAATATATTCATCAAAAATCGATTTATCGATTATGTGGGTATTATTTGGTATTTTAACTGGTTCAACTTTGTTTGGTGCATGGGGAATGATCATCGCAATGCCTATTCTTGTTACTATTAAAATCAGTTATCGTGTTTATCGTCAACATAATCCTCAGCCTAAAAATGCTTAGCAATTTGCTAAGCATTTTTTTATAACATATTACAAATAATCACTAATAAAATAAAAAGTACTAAAACAAGCGTAAAAGAATTTTCACACTTCATATAAACCCCTCCCTTATATCCTTTTAGTATAAATTATGTAATAAATATGTTTGACCATGTGTTTTTGCCCATAATATTGAAATAAGTGGGAAAAAATAGTATACTTTTTAAGTCTACAAGAAGGAGGAAAATTATGAAATTAAAAAAATGTGCTGCCTTATTACTTGTAAGTAGCTGCCTTTTGACTGGATGTACAACTTCATCAGCAAAAAAAGTTGATTCAAAATACGTTGTTGCATCTTTAGAAAAAGGAAATAAAACAAAAAATATCTTTGCTGATAATTTATATAAAGATATTATTGATAATTCAAGTAATAATTCAACAGTCTTTAATGCTGTATTACAAAACTTAGTTGATCAAAAATTCCCTGTCAACGATGATATGAAAGAAGATGCTGCTACAATTATTAAACAAATTAAATCAGCATATAAATCTAATTATGGTGATAATTATAAAGATTCATTAAATCAAGCTTTAACATCTGCAGGATATAAGAATTTATCTGAGTATCGTCAAAGAATGATCAAACAAATTCAATATGCTAATTTCTTATTAGATTATATTGATGATCATTTTGATGATGTCTTTAATGATTACTATCAACAATGTGCTCCAAAATATGTAAGTTTAATTAAAATTTCTGTATCTGATACAAGTTCACCTACAGATGATGAAACTTCTAAATTAAATGAAGTTAAAGAATTAATCAGTAATACGGATAAATCATTTGGAGATATTGCTCAAGATTACTCTGATGATTCTACTTCAAGTAAAAAAGGATCATTAGGTATCGTTGATAGTAAAGATACTTCTGGTATTGCAAATAGTTATGGTAAAGATGTCTTTAATGCTATTGAAGCATTAAGTGAAGGACAAGTTTCTGATGTTATTACTGGTGATAACGGATATTATTTTGTAAAAGTAACAAGTACTGATAAAAAAACTTTAAAGAAAGAATTAAAGAAAACTGATATTGATTCTCCTTTATTAGCTTATGATGATTATTTACAATATGTTGTCTATAATTCTTATAAAATCAATTATAAAGATAAAGACATTAAGAAAATCGTTCAAGAAGTTGTTAATAAAGCCTTAGAAGAAAGAAAAACAGAAAGAGGTGAAGCCTAATGAGTTCATTAAAAGATAAGCTTTACCAATATAGATTATTAGTTATTATCGTATGTATTTGTCTTATTGGTGGTTGTGGTTATGGTCTTTATAAAAGCTTTAACAAAAAAGATGATTCCTATGTAACCCATGTAAAAGATGGTGATTCAGCAGTTGTTAAAACAGGTGATGTAACAATTACTAAAGATGATCTTTATGAATATTTCTTAGATAATGATGGGTTAAATATGACTTTAAACAGTGCTATCAATTATGTAGCTGATCAAGAAATCACTGATGAAGACGCTATTAATTCTAAAGTTGAAGAATTAAAACAACAATACCTTCAATATGCTAGTACAAGTGATCTAGAAACTTACGCTAAAGATGCTGGCTATGAAAATGAAGACGATTTTGTAAAACAAATTTTAGAACCTAATGCAAAAATTCAACTTCTTCAAGAAAAATATGTTGAAGATAATTTCAAAAGTTTAGTTAAAGAATATAAAGTAAAATATCTTAAATATTTTACAGTTGATACTGAATCACAAGCTTTAAAAATTATTAAAGATTGTACAAGCGAAGAATCTTTCACAAATTATTTTAATGAAAATAGTGGAACAGATGCTGGTTTAGTTACAAAAGAATCAAGTAGCGTTGATTCTAAAATCATTAAAAAATTAGATAAATTTACAAAAGATGGTATTTATGCAAAAGCAATTAAAACATCTGAATCTAAATATGCAATTGTTTGGGTTTATAATACAGATAAATCAAATTTAAAAGATGAAATTAAAGAAAGTTTAACTTCTATTTCTAATTTTTCTACAAAATGTGAAACTTCTTATTTAAGAAAGTATAACTTTGATGTTTATGAACCATCAATCAAAAAGAAAATAAAAAAATCTTCTAAAGATTATTTTGAATAAGGTCTCGACCTTATTCTTTTTTTGTTTTAAAATAGAGCTATGGAGGAAAAGAAAATGAGTAACTGTATTTTTTGTAAAATTATTAATAAAGAAATTCCTGGAAAAATCATTTATGAAGATGATGTATGTATTGCTTTTTTAGATTTATCACAAGCAACTTATGGACATACCCTTGTTATTCCTAAAAAACATTTTGAAAATATTCTTGAAGTTGACGCACAAACATTGGCTCATGTCATGCAAGTCACTCAAAAATTAGCTAAACAAATCGTTGAAAAACTAAACGCTAAGGGATTGAATATTTTAACAAATACAAATGAAGTGGCAGGTCAAACCGTTCATCATTTCCACGTTCATATTTTACCTCGATATGATGAAAAAGAACTTGTTATTGAATTTAATGATCATAGTCAAGATGTTGATTTAGATGAAGTTTATCAAAAAATCGTAAAATAAAAAGATGGTTTTCCATCTTTTTAGAATAAAGAAAGTTGTTCAAAGTCATGAATATCTTTCTTTTTTATTGGTGTTTTTTCTTCAAATTCTTGTAAATATTCAAATATTTCTAAGTAATTACACATCATTTGATATTCTTGGCATTTTTTAAAGAATAAATTCATTAAATCCCTATTATGTGGGCTATTAAGCGTATATTGATCATTATACGTCATTTGATACTTTTCTTTCATACCAGGGAATAAACGATCTAGTTGCTTATAATAATATTCTCTGCTTCCCTCTCTTAAAGTAACTCCCATACCAAAACAAATAATTCCTTTAACTCCTGCTTCATGACATTCTTCTAAAATCTTTAAAATATTTTCTTGACTATCATTAATAAAAGGCAAGATTGGTGTTAACCAAACAATTGTGGGAATCCCATTTTTATGGAGTTCTTTTAATACTTCTATTCTTCTTTGAGTTGTACAAACACCTGGTTCTAACTTTTGACATAAATTTTCATCAAATGTTGTAAGCGTCATTTGAACAACACATTTTGTTTGTTGGTTAATTTTCTTTAAAAGTTCCAGGTCTCTTAAAATTAAGTCTGACTTCGTAATAAGTGTTACTCCAAAATGATATTGTTCAATAAGTTCTAAAGCTTTTTGTACATGCTTTAATTCTTTTTCTAAAGGCATATATGGATCACACATAGATCCCATTTGAATCATACACTTCTTTCTTTTATGTTTTAAACCATTTTCTAATAAAGATAGCGCATTTTCTTTAACTTCTATATCTTCAAAGTCATGTTCAAAATGATAACACTTGCTTCTTGAATCACAATAAATACAGCCATGTTGGCATCCCCTATATAAATTCATTGTATTATCATTAGATAAAATTCCTTTTACTGTTTTATAATGCATATTATAACCCCCATTGCTTATTATTTTAACATAAATTAAAACAATAAGTTTGTCATATTTCAAAAAACACATCAAAAAATTGGATTTAAAAAACGATTTTGTATTTCAAAAATCGTTTATTTCTTCATTATTCTCTTAATTTTATAATAAAGTGTTTTCATATAAGGAATTTCAAACAAATAAGCTGGATGTTCCCAATAAATATACATAATCATTACAAAATAAACAAATACGCCTACAACAACAGATAAAATAAGAGGTAAAAAGACTCTATGAGTAAGTGTAAATAAACCATAATAAATACCTAAAACAATCGCTCCCATAACCAATGAAGCTAATAAAGGAATCACATAAGTTCTTTTTATTTCTTGTTTATAGCCTATTTTTTGACGTAAAGCTTTTTGATTTAAATAACATACTTGAAGCGCATATGTACAGTTACCAAACACTAAAACATAAACCCCTAAAGGTGTAATAAACAATAATAAAGCAATAATGATGATGTGACAGACAAGTGAAAATGCTGCATTTCTTAATGGAACATTCACTTCTCCTAAAGCTTGTAAAATCCCATTTGTAAGTGTTGATAAACCATAAAAGATAATCGCTGGAGATCCTAAAGCAAGCAATAATGTAGCTGTCATAATTGTCGCTTTTTGAGGAAATAAAACACCCATGATTGGATAAGATAATACTGCCATTCCTACTGCCGCTGGAATTAAAATCAACATTGTTACTGACAAACCAGATGTAATATGTGCTTTTGCTTCTTTAACATTTCCAAGTGCCCAAGCAGATGAAATAGAAGGAATAGAAGCTGTAGACATCGCTGAAGCTAGAGCAACTGGCACATTTTGTAAAACAATATATTTTCCTGCATAAACGCCATAATTTGAAATATAAGTAATTTTATCAATATGATGAAATGATTGAGCAAAATAGAAAATATACATATCGATCGTAGTGACTAAATTATATACACAAGTTGCTAGAATGATGGGTGCAATAATATGCATGATCATTCTAAAAATTTCTTGATACGAATCTACTCGTTCACTCGCTTCTTCATCTTTTTCTTCTACAAAAGTATTTTTCTTTTTTAAATACATAAAAATCATGTAGATCAAACCAACTAAAACACCAGCCCCTGTTCCAAGTGCAGAACCAGCAGCACCATATGATCCTACCTTTGTTGCATCTACACCAAGATATGGTTGAATAAAAATATAGGCAGCTAGCAATGCAACAACTGCATTAAAGATTTGTTCAATGATTTGTGAAACAGATGTATAAATCGTTGTCTTATGTGCTTGAAAATATCCTCTAAATACTCCTAATAAGCCCGATAAAAAAATTGTTGGACATAGGACCCTTAGTGCAGGAACAGCATTAACATCCACAATGAATGGTGCCAAGATAAATAATAAAATTGCTGCACTTCCAGCAATGGCACAAACATAGATAAATACACATTTTAATATTCTTTTAACATTTTTATATTCTTTTAAAGCAATCTTCTCTGATATTAATTTAGAAATAGCTGTAGGAATACTATACGATGAAATAAGTAAAACTAACGCATAAATATTATAAGCTGTTGAATAATACCCATTTCCTTCGTCTAAAATCATCGCAGTTAAAGGACTACGATATAAAAGCCCAATGATTCTAACTAAAATTCCTGCAAGTGCTAAAATTGATGCTTGTTTAACAATTGAATTAGAACGACTCATAACGACCTCACTTTCCAAAATTCATTATAACAAATATTACCATAAAACAAAATAAGCAATCTTATGATTGCTTATCTTTTATTCATCAATACCTGTAATGATCCATTTGTCATTTTTCTTTTCTAAAGTAAATGTTGCTGTTAATTTTTCAGTAGGTGCGCTTTTATATGTATCTGTCATGCTTTGATAAAGAATAGGAGCAATACCATCATATACTTTAATTTGATATGCTGATAAACCTTCTTCTTGATAGACTTTAGCAAGTTCATCTTGATGTTCTTCTACATATTGTTGTGCAGTTGTGTTTAATTCACTTTGATCAAAAGATACTTGTGAGTAATCTTTTTGTTTTCCTGTCACTTTAACTGTTGTTTTATCCCCATCTGCTTTGATATCTTTAATTTTGATATCTGTAAATAAATCTTTGAAAATAGCTTTTTTGAATTTATTTGTTTCATCAACAAAAACTTTACCATATTCTTCTTCAGTATATTGGCTTAATTCTTTTTCCATTTTTTCAAGATCCATTCCTGATAAAACATCTTCACTCGCTACCTTTTTAAGTTTTGTAATGTCGCATTCCTTGACATAATCAAAAAAGTTTGTTACAACTTCTTTTTGTTCATCTGTTGATGAAGAAGCACCGCATCCAGCAACAAATACAAGTGCAAATACGCACATTAACTTCATTAACTTTTTCATACTATTCTTATCCCTCCATAGGATAATTATATCATAAAAAAAGAATGAGGACATCCCCATTCTTATAATTCTTCTCCGTTTGTTTCAATAACATGTTTATACCAATCAAATGATTTCTTTTTACTTCTAGAAAAATCACCTTCATGATTATTATTATAGTTAACATAGATAAATCCATAACGTTTATCATATTCACCAGTTGAAGCTGAAACGATATCAATTGGAGACCACATTGTATATCCAAGTAAATCAACACCATCATATTCAACAGCATCTTTCATTGCTTGGATATGTTCTTTTAAGTAATCGATACGGTATTGATCATCAACTGTACCATCTGCTTCTTTTTTATCGTAAGCACCAAATCCATTTTCAACAATCATCATTGGAAGTTCAAAACGGTCATTGAACCAGTTTAGACACCAACGTAATCCAAGTGGGTCAATTTGCCATCCCCAATCTGATGCTTTTAAGTATGTATTTCTTACGAAATCTTCAGGTACATAATCAAATGTTTTTTCATTACGTCCTTGATATTTTGTCGCAAATGACATGTAATATGAGAATCCAATATAATCCACTTTACCTTCGGCTAAGATTTTCTTATCTTCTTCAGTAATGAAATCATATCCTTTTCTTTCAAATTTCTTTAAGATATGACGAGGATAATGACCTCTAGCATGTACTTCTACATACCAATATTTTTGATGCATTGCACCTAAAGCATTCATCACATCTTCTGGTTTTGGTGAAGCTGGATATACACCATTCATACCAATCATACATCCTACTTGTAAATCAGGATTGATTTCATGTGCAGCTTTTACAGCTAACGCTGAAGCTACTAATTCATGATGTGCTGATAAATACATTAAGTATTCTGCATCGTCACCTTCTTGAAGTAAAACAGCACCTTCTTGAATTAAGTTATGTTGTGTCACATCAGCTTGGTTATTGATTTCATTGAAAGTCATCCAATATTTAACTTTATGTTGATATCTTTCAAAACATACTTTTGCAAATTTAACGAACATATCGATGGCTTGACGATTTCTAAATCCACCATATTCTTTAGCTAATGCCCAAGGTAATTCAAAGTGTGATAATGTAATAACTGGTTCAATACCATATTTATGACATTCATCAAATAAATCATCATAGAATTTTAAACCTTCTTCATTTGGTTCTTTTTCATCTCCTCTAGGGAAAATACGAGTCCATGCAATAGAAGTTCTAAATGCTTTAAATCCCATTTCTGCAAACAAAGCAACATCTTCTTTATAATGATGATAAAAATCAACACCTACATGGTTAGGATAATCTTCACCTTCAATAACACCATCTGTTAAACGTCTTGGTGCACCTGTAACGTTATCTCCTGCTGTTTCTACATCACTACAGCTAATTCCTTTTCCACCTTCTTGCCAGGCACCTTCACATTGATGGGCAGCAACTGCTCCACCCCATAAAAAGTCTTCTCTAAATCCCATTCTATTTCCTCCTTAAAATACACATTTATCATACCATTTTTTAGTACCATTTGCATTAGTATAATAAAAATTGGTAAAGAAATCTTTACCAATTAGACATATCTGCATATTTGCTCAACGCTTTCTCCTTGATTAAATCTTTTACATAATTCATGTGTACATTTATGATATTTATCAAATGTATGCTGACAATTTTTAACATGACTATAAACTTTCCAATAACCAACACTTAAAGATTCTTTCCCTTCAATAAAACCTAAAACATCTGTCATAGGATATCCTAAAAACAAACCGATTTCATGAGGAAAATTATAATCATTGAGGCGTTTTTGTAAATCTAGGATAAGAGTATCTAAAGATGTACAATTATAATTATATTTTTTAAAGATATTTTGGATTTGTTTACATGCACATAATTTATTTAACTTTTCTTTTTGATAAACATAAATCATAGAACGCCCTTTTATTTTAAGTACTTTTAAATAAATATCTTTTTTATTTAAAAGTTCATTATAATATTGGATACATTCTTCTAAATCATCAAGATCATTTAAATTATAAATACATGCAACTTTAAGTTTTGTAAGTGTTGGTGAAGCATAAAAGATTAATCTTCTTTCAAATTCGTGAGCAGACAATGGCATAATTAAGCAATCACTTTTTTGATAGCTTCGATATCTTCGTCACTACCATCATTTTCTACTTTATATAAGCATGGTACATTATATTGTTCAGCAATGACATCTCCTGCTTTACAATAAGCTTCTCCATATCCAGTATCACCACTTACAACAACACCTTTTAGATGTTCACTTTGACTTTGTAAGAATTCATCTACTTCGTAAGGAACATCTCCGAAACCATCAGTATAAGTAAATAAGATGTAATCTTCTTCTACGGTTTCACTTCCATCTTCAATTTTTAAAGCATCTTCAATTCCTAATTTAGAAATAATACTTTCAACATTTCCTGTTCTTGATGCATATACGACTTTCATTTTTTTCCTCCTTTAGTTAGCTACAACTAACTCACGATATTATGTTAGCATAAGCTAACTTGACTGTCAAATATTTTCATTCATAGTTTGTCTTATCTAATAAAATATATACAAAAAGCTATAAAGAATTTCTTGATTGACAAGATTAGATTCTTTATAGCTCATCTTTTAATTCATTAAATTTAAAACACCTTCTTCACTATTAATATTAAAGATATTTAATGTAAGTTCATTCAATTTTTCTAGCGATGTTTCTGTGAGTTGTTTTTCTAAAGGACTTGATAAAGTTCCTAGTTTCACTTTAAGCAGTTCTTTTAAAGTACTTTGTTTTTCTTCTTGTCTACCTTTTTCAATTCCAATACTTTCTCCCTCGTTTCTCATTCTTTGAAATAATTGATCCATTGCTACACACATATTGATTTCATCTCCTCCTAGTAAGTCTTCTTCTTTAATGTCTGTATGCGTAAAGATGGCTGCTATCTTAAAACTCTCTGCACAGATCATTCGATTTTTTCTTAATCCTTCATAGTCTCCTTTAAGCATACTTTGACTGATCTCTACTACTTCTTTTAATCGCTGACTTTTAAGTATTCTAGTATCTCTTTTTTTATATTGATGTAAGGAATTTTCTTGATTTAATTGTATTATATGTTTAATGATAATTTGTCTCATATTTGTTTCATTTCTATTATTATTTTATCTTTTTTTCCTTCTTTCAATGGATGATAGTCCAATAAAAAGGATGCTTACATTTAATTGTAAGCATCTTGATTTTCATCTTCATCTAAATAATCTCTATAATCTATACTAAAGAAATGATGATGATTCATTTTCCATAAATTTGGATTAAAATCATCTAATTGATGATTAATAATAATTTCATTAATAAGTACAGACAATCCTAAAACATCTACTAATAAATCTGGTTGGTTTAATATTTGAATCGTATTAGCAACAAATATTTGAATCAAATCTGTTGGTTCATCTTGATCAAAGAATAAATCAACAGCTTCATTTATTGCATCAATATCACATTTTTTTATAGTTCCTACTGTTTCTACAAATATTTTATTTAACTCATAAGCAGCATCTTTATATGTGTCTAATTCCACAGAAATCATTTCTTCATTTAATTGTGGATTAAGCCTTATAAACTCTTGAATATATTCTTCTTTATATTCATTAATTGTATTAAAGATCGTATTCGTATATGCCGCTAAAGCGGGTGCATCAAGTCCTATATGATGAACAAGTTGATCAAAAATATAATCAATTCTTTCAACATCATTATTTGAAATACGATCATGATACATAATTTCTGTAAATTCATCTGTTAAGTTTTGGATACGTTCTCTATTATTTGCATACGTACTGATTTCGTTTAATACTTTTTGATTGATATTATTCATTTCATAAATGATAGCTGAGTTTTCAACATCATCCATCATTGTTTCAACTTCACTTTTTTCAAATAAATCATTAATATTAATTTTAAATTGTTTCATGATTATCCCCTTTCAATTATTCTTATTTAATCATATATTTAAAATAATGTGAATATTATCCGTATACTATTATATAACATTATTTCTCGATAATCATTAGCTAAATAATCCAAAAAAAGGGGATGTTACGAAATAATTTAAAATCATAACATCCTTTTTTGTTATAATTTCAAACTAAAAATAGGATATTGATATCTTACCAATGATCTTTATTTCCTACTAATTAATTCCTCATCCATAATGTTTGAGGAATTATTGTAATTAGAAACAATTGCTTCTTATAGTAGTATAATTTTATTATATAGATATTTAAAATTCCTATTTTTAATATTTTTTTATTCTACAAAAGAAAGGGCTGTATGAAATTAATTGTTTAATTTCGTAACAGCCCCTTTACTATCTATTATAATTTTAAGCCAACTTCTAAACCTTCTTTAGTTGCTGGAATAGCGCCACCTGCTTGTTTAGCACCACCAATGACATAGACTTCCTTACAATATTTTTTAGCAATTTCTTCTAATGGATTATATGATTTATAACCAAAAGCAGAGATAACTTGTACAGCTGGAATCGAAACTGTATTTCCACTTGCATCTTCTCCAATAACAGCAGTTTCTGTAATTTCTTTAACTTTAAATTGTGTTTTTACTTTAATACCTGCTTTTTGGATCATTTCTAATAGACATACTTTTGTCATGATCATCATATCATTTAAAATATCAGGTTGCATTTCTAACAATGTCACATCATGATTTTTTTCAGCTAGATAGTGAGCTGTTTCACCACCAACTTCTCCTCCACCACAAACAACAATAGGACCGTTAGAAATATCATATTTACCAAGTAGCATATCTTCTGCAGTAAATACATTTTTACCATCAATACCTTTAATTGGTGGAACCATTGGTTTAGCCCCTGTTGCAAGAATAATAGCATCTGGTTTAATTTCTTGAATCATTTCTTCACTTACTTCACTATTTAAATGTACAGGAACATTAAGAGCTTCTAAATTAGCACGATAAGAAGAAGTTGTAGTAGATAATTCACCTTTCCCAATTGGATATGCAGCTGATCTAAATTGACCACCTAAATGACTACTTGCTTCATATAAAGAAACATCATGACCTTTAATGGCTGCTGTTCGAGCAGCTACTAAACCTGCTGGTCCTCCACCAATGACCATTACTTTTTTAGGTTGAGTCGTTTTTGTTAAATCTGTTTCATATTCACGCCCTACTCTTGGATTAACTAAACAAGTGACACATCCCCCTGTTAATAATGGACCTTCACATCCTTGAAGGCATCCAATACAATAATTAATTTGATCAAATTTTCCTTCTTTAGCTTTTACTGGTAAATAAGGATCTGCTAAAGAACCTCTAGCCATTCCTACAAAATCACATTTATCCATTTCTAGTAAAATATCAGCCATTCCCGGTTCATTAATACGATTAGCTAAAATAACAGGAATTTTAACGACCTTTTTAACATTAGCAGCAGCTTCCATATTTAATGCATGTTTAGTAAACATTGGTGCAATAATTTGATCAATTGGTGCTGCAGCATAAACTCCATTTGAAACATGAATTGCATCAAAACCAACTTCTTCTAAATGTCTTGCAAGTTGATATGTTTCAGCTTCTGTACGTCCTCCTTGAACATATTCATTAGCTGAAATACGTACTTGAATTGGAAAATCTCCTACTTCTTTTCTCATAGCAGCAATAATTTCATCAACAATTCTTACTCTATTATCAAAACATCCACCATATTGATCTACTCTTTTATTGACATAAGATGATAAAAATTCAGCTAATAAATAACCATGAGCACAATGTAATTCAATTCCATCAAAACCAGATTCTTTACATCTTCTTGCTGCTTGACCAAAATCTTCAACAAGTGTATGAATTTCTTCAACAGTCATTTCTCTTGCTAAATCCATACAAATAGGATCTTTTGTTCCTGAAGGTGCTAATGGTTGAACATTACCATTAACCGCATGTGAACTTTGTCTTCCTGGATGATACATTTGACAGAAGATCTTAGAACCATGTTCATGTACACGACGTGTTAATTCTTTATTTAAAGCAACATGTTCATCTTTATAAAATCCTGGAATATATTGATATCCCTTTCCATGAGGTGTAACACTATAATCTTCAGTAATAATCATTCCCCATCCACCTTTTGCTTTTTCTTCGATATAGGCCATATATCTATCTGTTAAAAAGCCATCTTCATCACAATAATTTGTAACCATTGCTGGTACGACCAATCTGTTTGGTATTGTACAGTTTCCTACTTTCATAGGTGTAAATAATTTTGTTATCATTCCTTTTTCCTCCTTGTAACCACTTATAGTATACGCCTTGAAAGCATTACAAGGTCAAGTGCTTGTGAAATAATACACAAATAAGTAAAATAGCTTAAAAAACACAAAAAAACATTGAAATGATTTCAATGTTTTAAAGCAATTGGTATCTGTATTTCCATAATCCTTTGAAAATTTTCGCCTTCATAACCCCTACCTACAATAATTCCTCTAGGAGTTCCTACTATTTGATATTCATCTTTGATTTCATTTAATATATTTTCTAATTGATTTCTATTAAAACAACCTATTTCACCCATATCAATCATTGTACATAGACATAATTGCTTCTTTAAATACTTTTCATCTTTAAAAGAAAGCTGAAGTGATTCTATGTATCTCTCTTCCATTCCATACCACCAAGTTTCTTTCCCTTTTTCAAATAAAACCATAGATTCCACATAAACCATTCTTTCCTTGGAAAAAAGCAAATTTCTATTTTCAATAGATATTTGTAATTTATCATAGTCATCACCTTTTCCATTAGTTAGAAACACAAGTTGATATGCAGGAACATTTTTGACCCAATATTTTCCTAAATTAAATTTACATGTTTCGATTCTTTCTGCTAATTCTTTAACACGTTCTTTCAATAAAATTTTTTTAATAATATCTTGATCTATTTCTTGATAATATTGATACAAATGTTGTGCATAGTTTTCTAAATAATGTTCATTTAATAATTCAGAGATATCTTTGATTCCAAAATGAATTGATTGATAGCGAATAATTTCCATTAATAAAAAAACATCCATGACTGAATATGTACGATAATTATTATCTTCTTTCCTTGATGGTTTTAAAATACCTTGTTTTTCATAATAACGAATCATTTCTTTTGAAATATTCAATATTTTAGATACTTCACCTATTTTATATTCCATACGCAATTCCTCTTTCCATTTATATTATTGTATCATAAAAAAATATTCAATAAGCAATAATTGCTTATTGAATAATCTATTGTTTTAAAAATGGCGGTACTAATGAGATTCGAACTCATGATCTTACGTTCCGGAGGCTAACAACCACCAATTTTTTTAGTTTAATTTTTTTCTCCAATCCCTTAAAGTCTATATACATCAACACTTTTGAAGATTTCTTGGTATCTTATAATTTTTCTAATTTTATCTATTTTTTGCTATTTTTTTATGTCTTTGTTAGAAATCTGTTAGAAAACATCAAATTTTCTCGTTTGAAATATTCCTTCAAAAGCCTTGATTTTATTATGTTTTCTAATTCATCCTCGGTTAGATTCGAACTCACTTATGACAGCCATTGTTAGGAAAAACCTTGTTTTTAATAATTTTATAGTAATTTAGCCTTAAATTCAATGAAAAAAATGGACCTGTAGTCCATTTATAAAGATAACATTTTTTTCAATTGTTCTCTTAATGCATCATTATTTTTTAGTATATCCAACAATTCTGATGCATCATCTTTTTCCTCATTTTCTTTAGAAGCGTAGAATTCATCTTCAAACTTTGTAGCATTCACTTTTCTATCTTCATCTAAAATATGTGCATATCTTTTTGTAATCATCTCCGCAGATTTATGACCTGTATCACCTTGTGTTGCTTTTATATCTCCTTTACTCAATTTAAGTTTATAAGTAGCACTTGAGTGTCGCAAAGAATGAAAGACTACTTTTCGAAGACCATTTATTTCTATAAATTTCTTAAATCTTCTTTCAATGTTTGATTTTTCAATAGGTCTTCCATTTTCAAAACAAATAACAAGATTATTATCTTCATATAAATTACCAAATTCATTTTTTATCTCTTGTTGTTTATTTTTCCATTCTTTTAACATAAAAGCAACTGTTCGAGGTATCCAAACAGTTCTAGATTTACCATTCATTTTCAACGATTTTAATACCATTACTGTTTTACAATCTCTTTTTACCTGTGAATCAAATTGTTTATATATTTCATCTTTAGTCAAAATACCTATCATTGATTTATCAATACGAACATATTGTTTATCAACAACTAATCTTGTATTATCTTTTTCAAAATCTTCATCCTCAATATGAATATTATTCCAAGTTAGGCCTAATATTTCTGATATTCTTAATGAACATGAAAAGGCCAAATTAATACACAAATATAAAATTTGATCTTCGCATATTTCTAAAGCATGTTGAATTTCGCATGCTGTCCATATTTCACTTTCTTTTGATTCATAATACGGAATATTAGAATCTGTAAAAACATTTTTCTTAACAACTTCCCATCTGATTGCTTGCCTCCATGCACATCTTAATAATTTTATTATTGATTTAATCGTGTGAGATGTAACATATTGAGGAGCATTTTTTCTTACACCATAATTTACATTTTTTGTTTTGGTCAGTTTATTAATATACTGATCAACATTTAAAGCTGTAAATGTTTGTATTTTTTTATTTCCTATAATTGGATAAACATAATTATTTAACAGACCAATATTTGCCTTATAATTATTAAATCCCCAACGTTTTGTTCCATATAATTCAACAAAAACTTCTAAAAATTCTCTTATAGTTTGATTATTGGGAGCCACAAAAGTTTGATTATTAACTTCGTCTTCAATCTTTTTCTTTTTAAATACTGCATCTTCATAGCTTTCACAAGCTTCCCATTTTTGTTTCTTTTTTCCTTCGAATGAATCAAATCTATAAACAACATAATATTTTCCATGTTTGTTTGTAATTGATGCCATGTTTATTTCCTCCTACACCCTCCATTTTATGGAAACTATTATATTTTACCAACATGCGATTAAAAAATGACAGCTTTACTACTTGAGTATACTTGTCAACTCTTTTGAAAAATCAGGATTGTTCTTCAGTAATGAAATAATCTTTAATATATTTATTTCTTTTTTCTTTGGAACTTGTATATCTTTAAGATTAATATTGCGATAATTTGTTCCTGCTGAAATTGAATTACTACGATAAATTCCTCCTTCTTTCATATAACCTACTTCAAACCATTTTGAATAATCAAAAAACAGAGTATTGTAATATAATTCTCTTATCGTCATAGTTTCCCCATTATATAAAATTTTCTCTTTAGAAAACAATTTTAATTTCATAAATTTTATATTTGGTAAATCATTTAAATATTTCAATGTGTCAAATTCCTTATTAATAATTCTATCTTCACATGCTTTACCATTTTTTAATGAAAAAACCAAATTATTATCAACAAAATTACAATAGCAACTCTTTTTTCGATTTTCTGTTTCTTTCCACTTAATCAGTAACTTAGCTACATTAATAGAAATATGAATTTTTTTACTATTTGTTATTTTATAAATAACCAACCTTGTTCGCCCTTCATTACCTATTTTTTTATCAAACACTTTTAAAATCATTTTTTTATTATCGTTAATATAAGATGTACTCTTTCTATTAATTTTCTTATTTACGACTGCATAACAATTATTATTTATTAAATCGTTTTCACTTATATGTAAGTCATCCCATTTTAATGCTAAAATTTCATTAATTTTTAAATCGGTTCCAAAAAAGCAGTGCAAAAACATATGAAACCTAGTTCCTTTACTCAATTCAAAAACATTACATAGTGTATCTAAGCTCCATTCAAGTGAGAACTCTTCAGACTGACTTTCAATTTTATAATTTTTCATAGGATTTATTTCGTATAAATTAAGCATCATTGAATAATTAAATAATTTATTTAAAAAGTTTGTAATATCTTTTTTTACCGCTTTTGATACTACTTTTTCTTTATTACCAAATTTTGAAATTTGATTATCAACTTGTTTACTTAAATTTTCAATAAATATTGGTGTTATATCTTTAATATAAGTATTTTCAAAATAATCCATAATATACCTGTATGTTAAACTTACATATGATTCATACTTTTCATAAGTGTCAATTTTTAAAGAAACTTTCTTTAAATAAATATCTATGAAATCTATAAACAATGTATCTTGATCAATCTTATATTCTTTATCATATTCACGATTATTGATTTCATTTACTCTAATATCGACATATTTCTTATCAAAAAAGCTTTCTCTACATGTCTTTTTTACTCCATTACATATTTTGTCATAAGTAATCGTAGTAATGTACTTTCTTTTTGTTATTTCCACATTTGTTCCTCCTAATTCTATTTATTAAGCCAGCTATCAAATGATTTTTTAGATATTCTTACAATTTTTCCTAGTTTAATGATCTTAAAGTAATTTTCATTTAATAGATTATAAGAAGAATTTCTTCCAATTTTTAAGATATCTTTTATTTCTTCCAATGTATAAACTTGATTATCAAATGTTTCTTCCTTATTTAAAAGAAAACCTTTATTATCAATCCATTCATTAAAAGATTTCATAGACACTCGTATTGTTGAGCCAATCCTAACAGCATTCATGTCATCACTTTCAATAATTTTATATGCTAAATTCTTACCGCATTTAAAAATTCTTGCAATATCCTGTGCTGTTAATATCTGTTTATCCCAATCATTTATTCTATTCACTTTCTGACTTCTCCTTTAGTTTATTAAGATGTTTATTCACATACAAATGTGCAAATTTATTAATCGTACATTAATTTAAACCAACACTTATCCGTAAAGACCTATCCATTAAATCAATTTCTTGATCTTCTAAAATACTTAGTTTTTCTAACAGCCGACTTTTATCAATGATTCTTATTTGTTCAAGTAATATCATAGATTTTTTATAAATTCCTGTTCTTTTATTTATAACCAAATGTGTTGGTAAATATGCTTTGCCTAATTTTGTTGTAATCGGTGCAACAATAGTAGTTGTACTAAATCTATTGCCAGTATTATTTTGAATAATCACAACAGGTCTAATACCACCTTGTTCACTGCCTATACATGGATCTAAATCAGCCATATAGATTTCTCCTCTTACTATGTTTTCTATCAACTTCATCACCTTCTTTTTTATGTATGACTAAAAGCAACAGTAAAGTTGCTTTTAGTTAATTGTAATATCAGTAGATTGCTTTGCTATGCAATTCCACGAGTCACACATAATCTTCAAGGCGTTATATGTTCTCAAAGGATTCTAACCTTCAATAGTGTTTTGCGTGCGGCAAATTTAATTACTCATGCGAACACTATGCGTATCATTATATTCTTATATTGTCATCGCCTCATAGCAGCACCTATGATTATCATCAAATATTACTCGCTCTCAATATACATTGGTCATGGCGTACTTATGATTGGGCTTAAATATAAGTAACGTTACCGATATTACTATTCTGTTTTCAATGTACTCTTAGGTTTTTTACCCTTCACTATAAAGGCAATGAAATTAAGTGATTTTGTAAATTATTTTATTTTTTTTCTTAATTTTTTTATTCGGTAATAAATATTATCTATTGTTATACCCAATATATTTGCAATTTCTTTAGTTGAATATCCTTGTATTTTATAAACTAATATTTTTAAAGTAACATCATCTTCTTTAGATAAAATCTTATATAAATTCTCGTTTTCTATTTCATCCATCAAATCATTTATAGAGTTTATTTCTTTTTTATCATTGGTTTCTGTTAAATTAAAAAACACATCTTTTGTAATATTTTGATGTGTTCTAAAACTTCTCTCTTTATTAAAATCAATCCAATCGTAATCTCTTAATTTTTTTATAATCGTTTGATCAATATTATTATCTTTTAACAGTTTTTCTTCTAATATCTTTTCATTTTCCCATTTTATTTTTTCTCTACTATAATTATATTTCATAAAATCCTCCAATTTTTATTTTCTTTTTTTAAACCGGAGGTGATCTAATATTGAAATACTTTATATTAATAATATATTGTATTAAATCGGTAAATCTCTACTTAGTGCTATTTTATCTATCAATAATAAATAATCAACTTTTTTTAAATTAGTATATTTATTTGTTACATATATATAATTTTTAACAAGTCTGATATATTCATTTGCTTCTAATTGGCTTTTAGTAATAATTATCTTATTTAACATTTCATCTAAATATTGATCATCTTCCATACATATTAATTCTCCTTACCTGATATTTTTAATTTACATTAAAGTTTAAATTTAAAAAATTAAACAAGCAAAACATAACATAGATATTAACAAGCATATGATGCAATTTTACATATACTAATCTTTCATGTAAGAGCAAATAAATCATACATATATTATGCTAAAGACTTTTGAATACAAATGAGATAAAAAGAGTTCCTTTTAAAAAAACTTAATAATTGCTTATTTCATTTTCTACTGTAATATTATTTATATTTCAATTTTTATATAAACTTTTTTATTTTCAAAAAAGTTTTATAAATATATTTTTTATTAAATCAATTTTGTTTATTATATCTATAAAAATATAACTTTCTCATATATCTTGTCTATTATTGATTATTGTTCAAATGCATCAATATATTTAAATAGTAGTTTAATTTATACGAACAAAAATTCTTAAATATTAATAACAACCAAATATTTTTTACAAACTGTTAAAAACAGAAAAACATATTCTTATTTTATAGAAAATGATATTTATTAGATATTTTTCTACAAATCAATAACACCTTTTTTATTGAACCATCTTATTAATAATAAACCCTTCAGCATAATCAACGTGAGACTTTATTCCGTTTATTTTATCTTTTGCATCAATATAAGATAATAAATCTTGATTTCTATTTTTATACTTTTCTATTTGTGAAACATACTCTTTTAATACATTTTTTTTATCAATTTCATATTTAGATATATCAATATAATAATTAGGAACAAATTCTGTACTTGTTAATGATTCATAAAAAATCAAGTTTTTACAGCTTGTTGCAATCGATAGTGTATTTAATCCTAAATTAACATGGTCCTGATGCGTGTCTTTATAATACTGACAAAGCACTGTGTCAATGGAATATTTTTTTATAATATTACTTAAAAAATCTATTGTATCAGGATCATGTTTTAAATACCCATCTTGTATCGCACCAACTATGACTTCATCCACATCTATATGAATTAAAGCTTTTTTTATTTCATCAACCCTATCTTTATAAGTTTTCTTTTCCCAATTTCCTCCATTTGTCATTACTAAATAAACAATCTTTTTCCCTTCTTTTTTTAATTTCATTAAACTTCCTATGCATCCTAATTCTATGTCATCAGGATGCGCACCTACAATTAATATATTTTCCATAATAACTTTCTTCTTTCTTTATTTTCTTTTGATAATATTATTTTATAAACTCTAATATTTTTTATTTATATGTTCCTATTTTTACCTCCTTTTTTATTCATGCATTTTAAAAATAGTAATCTAATCATTTGTTTTAAATATTTTTTATATTACTTCATTTATTTCCTCCTAGCCATTTAACTTAATTTCAGTATATATATTTTTTTAATTATATATATAAATTTGTCTTATCTAACAATCATATGTCATATAACGCAAAAATATTCTCAAGAATTTATAGTATTTTAGAAATTTCAAAGATTCTTATTGATTTGTTCAAAAGAAAATTTTACAGAGTAAATTCAAAAATTAATATTTGGAATATATTTTCTAATTTAAATAACAATATTTTATCATTTTTGGATTATTAAAAAAAAAGAGAACAATTAGTGTCTATAATTGCTCCCCCTCAATTATTTTACTTCCTATAATCATATTAAATTTGAACGAATATTGTCTTAAATATTGATTTTTTATTAAATTTAATATTTACTGTAATTTTATTTTTTCAATGATATGAGTTGCTCTTTAGAATTTATTTTTGAAATATTATAGAAATAATCTTCCTGTGTCTTAAATTCTTTTCTGCTTAATTGTTCTTTAATAGTCCCATCTTGAATGTAGAGCAATCTAGAAGCAAACGACCCAACCATAACATCATGTGTAACCATAATGATTGTTTTTCCCTCTTTTTCATTTAAATTTTTCAAAATTGCCAATAATTCACTTGTATTTTTACTATCCAAATTTCCAGTTGGCTCGTCAGCAATAATAATACTTGGTTCATTAACTAGAGCCCTAGCTATTGCAGTACGCTGTTTTTGTCCTCCAGAGCATTCATCTGGATATTTATTTAAAAGACCTTCGATGCCAAGATTTTTAGCAATTTCATGTACTCTTTTTTTTATTTCACTATTTTTTACTTTGTTCATTGATAATGGAAATGCAATATTTTCTTCCAATGTTAAATAATCCAATAAATTATATTCTTGAAAAATGAATCCAATTTCTTTACTCCTAAAATTGCCAATTTCTTCATCACTCATTTCTAATGTTGATTTTCCATATAATATAACTTGTCCCTTACTAGGAGTATCCATTGTTGAAATGCAATTGATAAAAGTTGTTTTTCCTGATCCAGATGTCCCCATCACGCAAATAAATTCTCCTTTTTCTATTGACATAGAAATATTATTTAGTGAAATTACTGGATTATCTGTCATTTCATCATAAACCTTACTAATTTTTTTTACCTCTATTATAATTTCATTCATAGCTAGACCCCCCTAAAAAATTGATTAGTTACTTTGTAAGATATATACATTGAAATAAGTAAATTTAATATAAAATAACCAATAATAAAGGCAATTATTAAAATTGAAATTCCATCATATACATAAAATCTTCCCAATGTGGATATCATATATGTCATTGGTAAAATAAATAATATACCATACATAATTAGTGTTTCTTCTTTTATAAATTTTTTTTGATATTTTTTTGTAATTCCTAATTTATAAATACAATTTTGATTCTTTACATTCTTTTTTGATATAATTAAATTTTTATAAGTGATACAAAATACAATCATTGGTATCATAATAATGTAGGCAATAATCATTCTGTACATTTCGATTAAATTATTTAAGTTGAAACAAATTAATGTTGTTATTATTATTGAAATAAGTATCAATAACTCTAAAAATATTCCTATATATTTAAATTTTAGATATAGTTCTCCAAAAACGACTAGTCTTTGACTATTATTTAACCATTTGGATGCTTTTAATTTTTCAATATATTCTGGGAAAAAATATCTTACTGTTCCATATCCACCAAGTGCTCCAATAACACTAAATACTATATATCCCGACGCAATATGCTCTGTTGTAAACATCATTACAAGTCCTAAAATAAATAAAACAGGATATATCTTACTCGTTATTTGAAAAACATTCTTTTTCCTATAATTCTTTTGTCTCGTATTTGACATCATACTAGTCAACCTACCACGATATACATATCCAATATTTAAAACAAGAGAAATAAAAAGCATCATCAATAACATATAAACAGCTTGATAAAATGATTGATTGATAATTTTAATATCATAAACATAATGTAATTTATAATATATGTTTTTAAATATTACCGGTGTTAATTTATATCCCAAAGCAATTCCCAACGTTCCAAATAATATATACATAAATATACTTTGATAAAATTGATAAAAAATCATTTTCTTCAATGTCAATCCATGAAAAACTAACAACGACATTTCTTTATTTTTTGCTTCTAAAACATACATATTTGTATAAATCATGAGACAAACACTAAAAATTAGTACTAATAATGTTGTTGCTGATCCCATATACATTTTATCAACACTTGTTGTGTCTAATTGCAAATATGGATCATATAACATAGCCAGAAAAACAAAACATATAGCTGCAACTAATGTAATTGTCAATCCGTAAATTATCATTAAATTCTTTTGTTTAAAAAGATTATTTAATGCCAACTTCATCATATTCACCTACTTTTAAGAAATTTCTGAAATTTTATATTTTTTATTTGTATAAACATTTTCTAAATTCTTATCATCTAAAATCTTCAACATTCCATACGCATCGTTATAAATTTCCATTTGTTTTTTATTCTTCACAAAAAACATATATTCTTCCCCTTCTTTTGCTTGGAAATATGCATCTGGTACAACTTCAATATAACAACTTTCTTTCATTTTATCAGGGATAGATTTTAATTTATTTTTATCTAAACATGTATCTTTTGGATAATTAACATATTCATTAATTCCACTTCTTCCACCATCTCTATATATTTCTATATCACCTGTTACATCACCTTTAATGGTTGATTCAATTGAAATTGACATTAATGTTTTAATCTTCCCATTTTCATATATTTCTACGTCTTTAAAATTTTTTATTTTTCCAATAAAACAATAATCAACTTTTTCTAACATATCCTTTGGATTTGTTTCTTTGTATTTTTTACTTACTCTTTTTATTCCTGCACATTTTGAATCTGTATTCATATAAATATTATGATGTTGAGAATTATTCTTACTGTTTCTAGTAGTCCCTACTCCACAACCTGTAAGTAATAAAACTGTAAATAAAATAATTATTTTTTTCATATAGTTAGCTCCTTATTATTAATTTATCTTATTTTTAATTATTGTTAATACTTCTAAACCATTTATAACTATTCCTTTTCTTTTTATATAAATTACTGCATTTATCAAATCTTGATTAAAAAATTTCGATTCAATAGTTATAGAAATAAAATCTCCATTTTTTCGAATAATTTGTACCCATAATTTGTTTTTTCTTTCAAACAAATTTAAATATGCAATAGTTCTATAGTTAACAAAAACTATATTTCCTGTATCATCTCCACATAATAAATATTTAAGCATTATAATTAAATATTTTTTTATTCCAAAATTTAATGGGGTATATATACCTTGATTACTTATTATCCAATAATATTTTTTTGTCATTATAATTTGAAAAAATGCTAATACTACACTTAAAACTAAACCAAATACTAACGATTTACATGCATTACCTATAATGACACCTAATAATACACTTATTATAATTATTATCATTAATATTTTTCTCTTAATTCTTTGACCTATTAAATATATTTCTGGCGTATTTTTCATAATAATTTTCTCTTTTTAAATCAACTCGTCCTATACAATAATGGTAAAAAATTAAGATATCTAACATGTTTGTTGAACTTGATAAACAATATAGGAATAAAAAATAATAGGAATAATATAGCAAATTCAATATTTCTTGTTACAACTAAAATAACTAAAATTATAAAAATTGGTATCAAATTTAAAATTAAAACATCCATTCCATATCGATAACTCGATCGTTCTTTTTCTTTTATATAGTCATTTCTTACTGATTTATTTATAATATAATTATTCATTATACCATCTCCCTTTCTCAAATTAATTATACATTAGGAAAATTTTTATACATGTATTTAGGCACATCTAACCTAAATATGGCATAACTTACTTTATTAGTATTAAATAATATCATTCAAAAATTTAAAAAAATAGTTAATATCAATTTTTAACTTTTACTTATGCATAATAAGAAACGATAGAACATAGGAATGTATTTTTTGTTAAAAGATCAAACTTGCAAAACGTAATATCTATATATAAACACTATCACAATTTAAGAAAGGTGTTTCTTCTTTATCTAAGAATTTCATATGAATTTGAGTAAAGAAAAGAGATAGCTTTCGCTATCTCTTAAGCCTCTCCATTATTGACATGGAGCCTGAACTCAAGCCACACTATTTGATAATCAAAATATGAGAATCCCCTCTTTATTTTAAATTATATATTTACTCAATATCAATATCAATAACTAATTTCAATGTATAAATACTTGCCACATTTTTTAAAGAGTAATCTGTTGTAAAATATTCAATTTTTTTATATAAAGTATCTGTAATTTTATATTCTTTTAAATCACCTATTATCTCCATAATTATGAAATTATTTTCTTGATGAATTCCTAAACTTAACCCTGTTTTAGAATTTAAATTATCTTTAAAACTATCTAACAAGTAAATAATTAAATCACAAAATTCATTCGTATCGTAAATAGGATTTTCACATATAAATAACGTGTTTTTTAAAAAAATATCATCATACATAAACTCATGTATTTTTGAACTTAAAACAAAGTCAAAATATGGATTATTAGTATTTATTGTAGCTGAGAATCTCTTAACTTTTGTAATATATTGTTCTAACATAAAATTTGCTTTATCTATTTGGTTTGACTCTAAATATTTCTTTATTCCTATTAATATATACATCATTCTATGTTCTGTTTCGATGATTTCATTATACATATATTTCATTTTACTATAATTTTCTTCACTAAAATGATTCTTTTGAAGTTTAAGTTCATATTGAAGTCTCTTTTCATTATCAGTCTGTAATTTTCTAAATATAAATAGAAACAAACCACTTATAACAATAAGGGATATTGTTAATGAAACACCTTTTTTTGTAGAAAAAGCACCTGTTAATAACGTTTCTAGTAATACAGCAATAGTATATTCAATCGTTAGACATAATAATAGGATAGCCCATCCATTCTTCATTGTTAAAGAATCATAAAAATGTCGTTTAAAAATACAAGCGAATATTATAAAACATAACAAAATAAATTTAGATAATATTGTACAGAATACATAATAATTTTTTGTATAAATTTCTAATGTGCTAATATTAAATATAAAAGTTGTAACAAGCATTGACAATAAGTTTGCCAAGTATAAAAATATTCCTGCTATAGAACAAATAATAATTTTTTCAAACAAACTTTCTGTTTTTAATTTCAATAAAGAGATAAATAATGTTGCAATTACAATAAATATCAACAACTGATCAAATGTATTGTAGTAATTTGAAATAGATATTTCAAAAAAACAAATTATCGTTGTTATTAAAATATACATTTTTTTCCTCTTAACATTGAAATAATATGCCATGAATGAACTCAATAATAGACCCTCTAAAAAATTTATAAAATAATTATATATTGTCATCGTAAAAAGTGCTCCTTGTATTTTTGTATAACATTATTTTTAAATTTTCTGCCTATATTAAATTCTTCATTATTTTTTAAAATAATAGTATTTTTTTCTATTTCCTTAATATAATCTAAATTTACTGAAAATGATTTTTGAAATTGTACAATTGTTTCTGTTCCCAAATTATCCAAGATATTTTTCATAGTTGATCTATAGCAATATTTTCCATTTTTAGTATATAAAGTAACATCATGTCCACTGGATTCTATAAAATAAATATCTTTTAAAAATAAGTTTGTTTTTCTTCCATGAAAATCAAAAGTAAATAATTGCATTGTTTCTTTTAAATACGTCTTTAACAAAATAAACATTTCTTCTAAATCTTGTTTTAAATATGACTTTCGTACAAAATAAAATGGTCTAACTGAAAGCGACGAAAACACTAAATCATCTCTTGATGATACAAAGATAATTATAGGATTCGCTTCAGAAACTAATAATTTCTTTCCTATATTTATTCCGTTTATTTCTTTTAAATCAATATCCAAAAAAACAATATCATAGGTTTTATCTAAAGTATTATTAAAAAAATTATTATTTATAATATCAATCTCATACCTAGTGTACAATCTTTCAATAAACTTTTTTACATATTGTTGAAGTTCACTAGAAAAATCAACATCATCATCTACAATTGCTATATTCACTATATGTACCTCTCACTATATCATTATTAAAATAATTTTATCATAATTATTGACACAATTAAATACTTTCATATACAATTCTAAAGATACATCGATACATTGATTTAATTATTTTTTGATATTGTATGTACTTTAAAAACAAAAATCATCTGGTTTTTTTGGTTGATATAATCCACTAATAGAGTAATTATTAACTCCTGCAGTAGCCATAAAAGCCAATACTGTTAATAGAAAATTTACCATATTCTTTTTCAATTTAATTTTTTTCATATTCCTTTTCCCTCCATATTTAACTTTATAGTATCTTTAAGCATTTGTATTTATTATCTACGTAACTAACAAAAATATGTCACAACTAACAAAAACATAACGTGATTAATTCTATTTTATAAAGAAAATGATTTTGCGTTATATTACACATTTATTTTTTTAAAATTATGATTGCAAAAATACCTATATTTAGAAATGAAACAAATATATTGATATAATAATTTAAATTTTTCTCCTAGTTATGTATTAAAAAATATTTAGACTAAACTGTATTAGAAAACACACATGATTCTAGATTATATACTCATAAAATAATTTATGATAAATGAAAATACTTAACTAATTAAAACATTAGCTCAAAAAAATTATTAGTAATTTACTTAGAAAAAATTTTTTGTTCTATAATAACATAGTAGAAAAGATCAAACATAATAAAAAAATATAAATGCAAAAAAACTATTAAAAATAAAATAGTATAAACTATCTAATCAATTAAAATTTTTGATTAAAAAAAGAATTACTACAATATATTTAATCATTCCAATATCAAAAAATATACTATATCCACATCCAAAAAGAGTACATTATTTTGACGTCAAAGTTTCTACTGACTGAAATCTAAAGTCTACAACGTTTTCATTAACTCATTCGTAAACAACTCCACTTTACTTTTTCATTTTTAATTTTCAAGCTATTTTCAGTATATCACTGAAGTTTTTTCTCAATGCTAAAGCTATTCTGTTACCACATGCATAGCATGTGATACTGGTTTTATAATTAAAAAGGCTGCTTTTAATACAATGTTATTAAATTATGATGAAATAAATATAATCAAAAGAGATATCAAATAAAAATATTCTTCTGATTTTTACTTTGTTGTAACTAAAAAAGAGACATTTTCATAATTTTGACCCCTACATTACTAAGTGGAGCATATATATGTAACTATTTTAAAATCCTTTCTACATAAGGAATTTTTATATGTTCTCATTGTAGGACTATGTTCAAAATTAGGTTATTTTAGGTTTAAATTAGGGCAAAATAGAACAATCTTTTGGCATATCAGTGAATATGCCAAGGTGTGAGCCGCTTAAAATAATGGTTTGCCATAAAAATGTGTGTTATATAATAATTTATAATCTTATTAAGGAGAACTTGAAGATGAAAAATTCATTATATTTAGCTGCTATATTAAGTGTCATTTCAATTTTAATTCAATTCTATAAATTGATTAGTTTGAAAAGCAGTATTGATTTTATAGATATTTTATTAGGATTACTTACTGGTATTGAATTGCTTATTTCATCTTTTATAAAAATCAAAGATAACAAAGAGAAACAATAAAAAGATATATGAAAAGAAATATTGAAAAATATGCTTTATGGATTGCTTTTATATAATAATCAAATCCCATATTTTTAGGATACCATTTGTAGTAATGAAAGCATGCCATTACCATCTTTATATTTTTTAATACAAGGATTCTACTTACATCTAAATCAAATTCATCATCTGGAAATGGTCCTAATAATCTGGACAACTCGTTCTAAAATGAATATTTTTTACCCTAATCAGATATTTATTGTCAAATTTTAAAACATTTTCAATACCATTGTAAGATTCATATTCTTTGTTATCTTTATTACTTTGGTAACAGTCAACTATTTTACAGAGAACATCATTTTCATCCATTATAGCTTTTCTTTGCATGATAAGATATCAAAAGTAAATTCCAATAAATCATAAGAAACATTTAGATAGAATACACTGTATGTTTTGTCCTATTTATTACAGTTTCTAACAGTTGTTTCATTATCCTAAAAAGCATTGTCGATAAGAAGCTCACATCCATCTACAGCCAAAAGCGATATTCTTTAAAGAACTTTTCATCATATATTTTCTTGTTGAAAGTATTAAGAATATGAAAAAAGCTTCCATTTTAATCTTACTTTTGGATTATACAAAAGTGGAAGAAGCAGGAGTAGTCGAAGAATAATCAAATAATTGATAAAATTTATCTTTTAAAGAACTTGTTTCCATACAAAGGATGGAAGTAGTTTTAAAATCAAGTTTACAAGAACGAATAAAATCAGTATCCGGATTTTCACAAAAAAGAGAACAAGAATTGTTCATATCATCAATGATATGATATAAAATATTTTTCAAATACTTATAGTTATCCATAAAAACAACTCCGACAATATCTATAAAAAATTGACCTATTATCAATAAAATCTATTGATAATAGACTGCATACTTTATAGCCATGTCAATATTAAAAATAAAAAAGAGGTCTACTTTAATGTAAACCTCCTATAGCCATAAACTCTTAACTTAATGGCATTGGCTTTTAACACCCTTTTCTTTTATTGCTTGATCTATATGAATCTAAATGGTATTGATTAGCAATATCATCAAAAGTTTTATCTAACTTTTCAAAATATTTTTTTCTATACTGTTTGTAATTTTCATAAACATTTAATATATCATCCACTAACACTTTTTCTAACTTTAATTTTTCTATCATGTAAATAAAATTATCCCATGATTGCGTTTCTAATTGATAAGAATATCCATCTAATAATTCAATAATTAAATCAATATGGTATTCATTTACAATTATTCCCGAAATAGCACCATAATTTCTTCTGCAAATTGATACTTCTATTTTTTCTATTTCTGAATAATTAATTATTTTAAATGGCTCTTGTTTCCATTTACCAGTTAATGAACCAATTGAATGTAATTCTATACTATTAGCTGTTATATTAACACCAATCTCAGGTTTATATTTGTGATAATATTTTTGTTCATTTTTACTATTTATTGAAATTACTGCATTAAAAATATTAGTTTTTGATAATGTTATATAACTTTTATTCATTGTATTTTTGCCTTAGCAATAATTGCATCCTTCTGTGAAATTTGTTAATGTTGCACAGACAATTGATGTAGAGCTATTTGTTCCTACTACTGAAGAATATACTCCAACACCATCATCTTCTCCATTACCTTCATCATACAAATCCAAATTGAAATCTTCTAATTGTAATTCTTTATCCATAATTTTTTCTCCTTTCTACTTTTTTAGCAATAATCGCATCCTTCTGTGAAGTTTGTTAATGTTGCACAGACAATTGATGTAGAGCTATTTGTTCCTACTACTGAAGAATATACTCCAACACCATCATCCTCTCCATTACCTTCATCATACAAATCTAAATTGAAGTCTTCTAATTGTAATTCTTTATCCATATTTTTCCCTCCTTTCTTCTATAACCACTTATTGATGTAATTTACACCAGTAAGCTAATTCAAAAGTAATAAGATTATTTTTTAACATATCTTTATATAATTTATCATATAAATTATATATATAATCACTATAAGCTACATTTGTACATTTCTTTAATAATCCTGTTTCCAAATAATCTAAAGATATATCTATTTCATTACATAGGACATTTTTAGTTGTTTTATAATCACTGGTTATTAATCCCACTACTTCTAACCCTAAATAACTACATATTTTATATAAATAATTAGATACTTCATTTATACCTGTTCTATATGTAGAAATTATTAGAATACACTTTTTACCTTTCAATGGCATCGTATGAAACCAATATGATAATCTGTCAAATAGTGTTTTTAAATTACCTGATATATTATCAATAAATATTGGTGTTGAAATAACAATAATATCTGCGCCTAATAGTTTGTTTTTTATTTCAATAATTCTATCCTTGTTATCATAAATACAATTTCCAGTTTTAAAGCAAGTTTTACAACCAATACAATTATTTATAAAATTTAAGTAACTATCATCTATAAAAATTTCTTCTAAATAGTATCTTTTTTTTATTTCTAATTTTAATTGTTTATAGATTTTCATTGTTGTTTTCTTCTCATTGTAATGATCTCCATTAATATGCAACAATTTTTTTGTACTTTTAATTATCATAAATATAATCCCACATAGATTTAAAATTATTATTTTGATTTCTTAAATCATTTGAAATTTCATTTAATTTATTTACATTCAACTGTTTTCTTAATAATTTATTTATTTGTGATGAAATTGAAGCATTTTTATTTAATGAATAGGTTGTTTCACCTATTCCTAATTCTTCTAATAATAATCCATTCATTCTTTGTTCACTACTAATTGGAGTAATTAACATTGGAACCTTATAATAAATTGCTTCTAATATACTATTATGACCTCCTGATGTAATAAAGACATCTGTTTTTGATAAAATAAATTTTTGAGGTATAAAACTAGAAATGTAAATATTATTTATTTTATTTTCTCTTATATAGTTATTTAGGGGCTCTGAAAATTTTCCAACTGCCATAACAACTCCAATATTAAATTTTGAAAGAGCATTTACAAAATTTTTATAATAATAATATGATTGTGTTACAAATGAACCTGAAGATATATATATGATTTTTTTGTATGATTCAATAAATTTTATTAATTTATCATCTATATTTTCTTCTATTTTAAATACAGATTTTTCTGGTTTGATTATTAAATACTTTCTATTTTCATAAAATGATGATACCGGTTGAAATTTTTCACTTGAAAAAATTAGTGTAAATTCAGTCATTGGATCTAACTGATGATGAGTATAAATTGGAAAATTTTTTCCCCATATTTCTTATATAATTTTTCTGCTCTCTCTCTTAAATCAAGAAAATATTCATTTGGTAAGTTTTTTATACGCCATTTAGCATTCATAAATACAGCATATAAATCATTTGGATTCTGCTCAAAGTATCTTTTTGAATAAATATTATGTGTCATATATCCAATGCATTTAATATTCATTTTATCAGCAACCAATCTTCCTAATTTATCCACAGCATCTCGAAACATTAAATTGATGTTAAATTTTTCTACAATTTCACAAATATAATCTATTTGTTTTAATGTTATATCAAAAACAGATTCTATGTCTTTTTCAGTTATATAATCATAACCTTCTTTAATTTTACCTTTTTTCCATAGTTCGTCTGTTTTTTTCATAACCAAATCAACATCAATATTATTACAAGAAGCAGGAACAATATAATCGGGATATTCAATAAACTTTGCACCATAACTTTCAAGCATATCTTTATTATTGGATGTACTCATACAATAAACTACATTTTGTTTATTTATTAATTCTCTTATTAGTACTTCTACAAGAGTAATATGACTTCTTGGAGAAGACATTAACAATAATATATTCATTTTTATTCTCCTATCTGTATATTATATAATTTGGCATAATCACCTTTATTATTCATCAGTGACTTATGTGTTCCTTGTTCAATTAATTTTCCATCTTTAAGTACAAAAATATTATCTGCGATCTTGACATTAGAAAATCTATGTGTAACAAAAATTCCTATTTTATCTAAAATATTATTTCTAAAATTCTTAAAAAATGAATATTCCGCAGATGGATCAAGTGCAGCAGTAGGCTCATCTAAAATATACATACTTGCACATCTAATCAAAGAGCGAGCAATAGCAATTTTTTGCCATTGGCCACCAGATAATTGTATACCTCCAGAAAACCAATTTCCTAATTGTTGATCATACTTATTTGGTAATGTTTGAATAATATCATCTGCACCTGTCAGTTTAGCCGCTTTTATTATTTTTTCTTTGTTATTAATTTGTGTTATATCCCCAACACCAATGTTATTTTTTGCATCAAATTCATAATTGTTATAATCTTGAAAAACTGTAGAAATTTTGTTTTGATAGTCTTTCATATCAATTTTTCTTAAATCAATATCATTAACTAAAACAGTTCCTTCATAATCAGTATATAATCCTGTTAGTATTTTAATTAAAGTTGTTTTACCTGAACCATTTTCACCAACAAGTGCATTTATTTCGCCAGAATTTAATTTTAATGAGATATTCTTTAACGAATAATTTTTTCTATTTTTATATCTGTATGAAACATTTTTTAATTCTATATTTTTAATAGAATCTATTTTTATTTTTTCTTCATTATTTTGGTACTTTTTATTGTCCACTAATCTAAAAAAAGATAAAATATATTCACAATAAACACTATCCGTATATAATGAAAAACACGAACTAGCAATATTATTAATTGCAGATTCAACTTTAGTAGTCGTATTAATATAAGTCATTAAACTCCCTAATAATAATTTTGAAGATAACGCTTCTAACATCGCTAATGCCACAATTATTAGCGAAAATAATGTATTTAAAAGTTGATAAAAGAAATTAAAAATATTTTTTCTCTTATTAATAATTATATTTTCATTAAATATTTCTTTTTTTATATTCTTAAATTTTCTTATTAAATATTCAGATAAATTTAACATTTTAACTTCTTTTACAAAATAATCTTTAATAATTAAATGTGATAAATACCATCCCTTTCTTTCATTTTCTGCTCTTTTGTATACCATATCGTATTCTTTTTTATTAATTTCAATAAAATATTTGTAAGCTGCAAATGGTAAGATAATAAACCCTATCAATGACCATAAATGCCAATTTGATAATATAATTAACGAAACTATAAAACTTACTAACCCTGAAATTAAGGACAATATATTTTTAAAAAGACTTAATGGTCTAATGCCTATTTGTTGTTCTGCTCTTTGTAAAGCATCATATATTTGTGGATTTTCGAAATCTTGATAATCAAGCCTTGAACATTTGTCTAAAAATAAAACATTTAAATGATAAAATAAATAATCACTGTACTTAGTTAAGTAATATGAATTAAAATTATTCAAAATAAGGGAAACCATTTTTATCGTTGTATATAATATTAAAACTTTAATTAAAGTACTTTTTTCCCCTCCAATTTGAAGCATATTAAGCATTTTTTGAGAAATAATAATAGAAATAAAAGGTAACGTACTAACTGAAATATTCAAAAATAATGATAAAAATATATATTTTTTTTCATACCTTAGTAAAAGCTTCATGGTTTCTATAATATTTTTTGAAATCACTTTTGTTTTTTTTAGTATATTATTTCTTTCCATAATATTTTTCCCTCATAATTTGGTTATAAATAATTTTTCTTAAATATCCCATTGTTCTATTTTCTAATTTTCTATTTATTCCTATCATTCGATTGAATTGCATATGAAAAATACTTAATAATATTCCCTTTTTTCTTTCTTTAGAATTGATGCTACTATTAATTTTATTCCAGTAACTAATAAAATCATTCTCATAGTTATCTAGGTTAATTAATAATCTTATTCCTTCTTCTGAAGTTCTATAATTTTGCCAATTATCATGATTTTTCAAATAATGCCCTGTTCTTATTTTTATTTGTTCAAATTCTTTATTATATTTTTTTCCAATATTAAAATTTTCTAAATAGTATAGTTTATCTTCCGAATTAATATCTAAATCTTCTATTAACTTATAACAACTTATAATAAATAAATCAGTTAATTTTAATTTTGTAAAATTGTATTCATACAATTTTAGAAGTCCTATAGCTAATTCACTATTTGAAAAAAAGGTTTCTTCTGCAAAATAAAAGTTATTAGCTCCTCCATATCTCTCAAATTCTTGAAAGTATGTATCCATAACACATTCTGTTATTAAATTATTTTCCTTTAAATCTTTAATCATATCACTTACAAGTCCTACAATATCTTTTAATTTCTCATTGGAATACTTAATTCTTAGTCTTATATGTGATTTTGGATCCTTATATCTAATAAAAAATAGTCTACTATTATACTGTTTTTGTTTTAAAATATTATTTAATTTTGAAATAGAATTAATTAAAATGTGATTATGTACATCGTCATTGGAATACAATTTAATACTTAGCCAATTTTCTAAAGGAAATTTTGAATACATTAAATATTTATTTGTATCTATATACTGAATATCATCTGGTAAAATTAACTTATCTTTATATTTTTTTTGACATGGTGATAAATGAACTATTATCTCACTAACATATTTTTCATTATTTTCATCATATATTGGAAGATTTGATTCTTCAAAAATATTTTCATAAATTCTTAATGTACTATCTCCTTTAAGTAGATTATATAAAATATTTAAATGTACCCTATTTTCTACATTTAAAAGCATTCTTTGATCTAATGGTCCTACACTAACTAGATTAGAAAAGTTGTATTTTTTCTTCATTTCTTTTATATATTCATATATATTTTTTAATGTTACATCTTTGTTTTTAAAATCAAAATCCTTCGGCAATGTATAAGAAGCTGGAAATAAAATAAAATTTTTGTAACTTATTCGTGGCAAATAACCTTTTACTTGTAAAATATAGTGTTGCAAAGCTGTATAAAAACTTGTAAATAACAACTTCTGTTTATTAGTTACCTCAATAAGTGTTCTTAACTCTTGTGGATATGCATTTATATTGAACATATTAGATGCATAAAACTCTATAATTTCATTTGTAGATTTTTGAACAAACCTAATATAGTTTTGATTATCAACTATTACATATATATCTTCGATATCTATTCTTTCTTTATTTTGAATAATTGTATTTGTCCCATATTCAACATATGCACTTTTATTTGATTTACACATCATAACATTATTGTATCTTGCATTTTGAGGTATAAAACATACTTCAACTTCCTTAACTAAAGAATCCTTTTTATGCTTTTCTTCATTAGAAAATAAATATTCGAATCTTCCTGAAATTTTATATTCAGTATTTGATCCCATCAAGGGACTTATCATATACTTTAACGTATTTTTTTCATTATATAAATATAAAGCTAATTCTCCTCCTGTTTGCGAAACATTTTCTTTGTATGTTATATTATTTACCATATAATTTTCTAACTTTAAATTATTTGTTTTATTTTCAGACATTGCTAATAAAATTTCACAAATAATATTATCATTATATTTTAAAGAATTTTTATCATCGGAATGTGGAAATCCTAAACCCGTTTCTTCATCTATTAAATCAAGATATTTTACAGCCTGATTTCCATATTTTTCTTTAAATTTCATCGAATAATCAAAAAATGTTTCATTATATCTATATTTAGCAAGAAAATTTGCAAAATCTTCAATATCACTTTTTACTTTGTTATTTAAAGATATTTTTGACGTATTATACATATCTATTTGAAGATAATTATCGGATACATTAATACTTTCCATAAAATTAATTATATTTTTATAAATTTCTTCACCTTCACCTATATCAGTCTTTTCATAATTATCTAACATACTTCTTAGTTCTAATAATTTACAAAATAATTCTGTACTAACATTGTATCCCTCAAGTTTTTCTAATACATATCCTAATGGATCAGTAATTAAAGTATTTGGTCTTAAGTCGCTTATTAAGAATTCATTGTCTAGTAAACTACTAATGAATTCAATTATTGATTCTTCTTTAACACCAATTGAATTTGATTTTAAATTTTTGATAATATCTTCAATAGAAATATATTGTTTACACATATCAAATACATACTTTACTGCTTTGGTATTATTAATATATATCTTTCTTTCACTTTCACGTGCATTTTTCACATAACAACTATTCCATTTTTTCAAGACCTTTTCACCAACAAATCTATTGGTATCATTTATTATTACCTTTAGCTTAATACCTACATCTTTTTCTAATTTTTTTATAATTTCAATTAACCAAGACATATCAGGCCTAGATTTTTTATGATGTTTCTTATGTATATTTAATATATTGTCTTCTTTAAAATTTCCAATCATCACACTCGAATTTAAACCATATGGTGTACATCTTGTTGAACTTCTTATTAAATATTTAGTTAACGAAATCAATTCATCATTATTTATTTTTTCTTTTTTTGAAATAATATCATATAAGCCAGATGAAGATATCAATAAATTTTCTTTAAATTTATCTAGTGATAAATTCTCTTTGTTTTCTATTGATTCCTTATAATAATCAAATGAATTATAAGGTATTCTTATCATAAAATCATTTTTGCATTTCATTTTTTATATCCTCCTCTTTATACTAAAAATAATGATTTTGTGTACATATTATAAAAATAATTACTTTCTTTTAAAAAATAGGGTATTAAAATCGAAAATAAACCATCTATTGAATTTAATTTTTCATACTCATAAATATCTTTATTATTTATGTAGTCTTTATCATATTTATAAAAATAATACTTATTATTTTTATTTCCCATTTGCCATATTTTTCTTTCAAGTACATTACTTAATATTCTAAAATAATCATCTTTAGTTTCTATATAAAATAAATTAATAATTAAATATAATCCAGAATACCCATGACAAAATGTAGGACATTCTAAATTTAAATCATTTATATCTATTTTTTTCATTTCTTGTATCATCCATGATTTTAATTCTATATTTTCTGTATTATTAGCAGCACAAAAGAGTATTCTAATTATTCCCAATTTCCCGTAACACCATGCAAATCTTTTTTTATATACATATTTTCTATCATTTTCATTATTGGTTATAATCTGTGGCCAATATGTATCATTTGAAAATACAAACATATTTATATAAAATTCTAAAATTTTATTATATGTTTCATCTAATTTATTACATTTTATGTTATTTTTTTTCGCAAGAGAAAATATATACAAGAAATCTATAATTCCGTGTGCTGCTCCTAAATCAATATACCCTTCTGAATATTTTTTTTTAAAAATTGGATTTGTTATATATTTATTTTTTATCCATATATTTTTTGATTTAATTATTTCACAATCTTCCTCAAATAATTTAATCATCCAATTCAAACATTCTTCTATATAATTTAATTGTTCATTGTGATATGTAATAAAATATGACAAAATCCCTGTTAAACCATTTAATAAATCATATTTTCCATTAAACAAGTCATGGTTTTTCCCATTAACAATTAATTTTAAAGATTGATCTTTAACAAAATTTTCTATTGAATACAATATTTGACATTCACCATATAATTCTCTTATCATATATGCTATTCCTGTAAATCCGTACCAACTACCCAATGGAATATCATACTTTTTTAGGTTATTAAGTATTTCATTTAGTTGATCCTTTGAATATTCAAGATATTGTCTATATTTATTTAAATTTGTTTTTTTATAATAAATTGCCAAAAAATAATAATATATAACTAAATCAAATGTTTCTGGGAAATTATTTGGTTTATAATTTTCTAATTTCAGGTTTATGTTATCTATAATATTCTTTTTCACTTTCTTCATTTTTTCGCCTCATCTCTTTGACATATAAAAAATAACATCTATAAAGCATAAAAAGTATTAATTTGTTATAAGTTACACATATATGGCACAACTCTCCTCTATTAACAAAATTAAAAAAATTTTACATACTTAATATTTTAGTAACATTCACTCAAAAGATAGTCTTATTGAAAATAACACTGTAAACGCCAAATAAAACAGTGTATTAAAAAGCCGTTCAATTTGATCCGATAATCAATTTAAACGGCTTTTCTTTCAAATTCTTCTTTTATCTCTTCACTCCATGGTAAAAACAATCCAGTTTTCTGAATTTTCAACTAAATCTTATTGAGATAAATAATTCAGGATAAATTCAATATAATCATATAGATCCAGTTTGTTATCTTTTGCTATTTCAATCATACTGAATACTATCAACTACCTTCGTAGAAGTTGAAAGCAGTCAGTTCTTTCGATTGTGTTCTATAACACATAATTTCAATCAACAGTAAATATGTTCATCTAATGAATCGGTCATAGGTACTCTAAAAATAAACGCAGTCCCCTCATAATTCAAGGCATCTTGTATAGTATAAGCCAACAGCTGTGTAAATATATTCTGTATAGAATATATCACCTAGCATAATAAAGCTCCAGTAATATTTGTTATTGTTTTTATATCCATATGACAGGAAACTTCGATTCGTACGTCGACTTTGGTTATATGAATATTTTATTTTTTAGATTACTCTAATCTATAGAAACAATGTTTGGAACTGAAATAGCTCCCGATTCAACTGTTATAGTTCTTACTTTCTTAAGCCATTTGTAGTAGGTCTTACACCACATTTTAATTGGTAGCCCTCTTTCTTATTATCTTCATCCATTGCTTTGTTTTGATGTCGTTATTAATACTCTTAACATTTGTAAAGGATAAAATAAAAATGTTAGAAAACCCACAAAATTATTTAGTCCAAAATCTACATTTTTATATTGACTTTTACAAACATTCATAATCTCATCTTCCATGTATAGTAAAATTAGGCACTAAAACTACTATAATTATCATTGGTGATTTACTATATTTTCATCCACTATTTTATTCGTCGCTTACATAATATTTCACAAATTGATACTGATAAGAAAAATTATTTGAAAATAAAAAAATATCAACATTAATATAACTATTATTAATGTTGATATCGCTTTTTTAGAAATAATCAAAAAAAAAGACATATAATTTCAAATTTTTATTATTACTCAATAGTGGATAAATAAAATATTAAAAATTTTCTATATTATACAAAATTTTTATTTAGATAGTGTCCCAAAGTAAGAAAGATTCCAAATCTTTCATTATTTTAAATATTTAATTGATAATCATTTATTGGATTCTTGTTAGTTAATATTTCTTTTTGTTTTGAATATGTAACATATGTATATATTTGTGTTGTCGATATTGAACTATGTCCCAATATGTTTTGAATGTATCTAATGTCAACACCTTTTTCAAGTAAAGTTGTAGCAAATGTATGTCTAAACATATGAGGGGTTATATGTGTCGAAAGTTCTAATTCACTTTCTATTTTTTTCAACAATATGCGAACGGTTTGTTCAGATAGCTTTTTATTGAATTTGTTTAGAAAAAAATATTCATTCTTTTTACATGTATTATTATAAGTTAGGTACATTTGACATAATTGAACTACATTAGAATTTCCCAAATATAAAATTCTTTCCTTTGATCCTTTACCAAATATTTTTAATTTCTTTTCTAATAAGTCTATATCTTTTAGTTTTATATTACATAATTCAGATACACGGATTCCAGTTGAAAACATTACGCTTATAAGTGTAATGTTTCTTAAGGATATCTTTTTTTGGAATTCTGTCTTTGAATTTTTTAAATCTTTTAATAATAGATGAATAATTTTATCGATATAATCTTTTTGAATTGTTTTTGGTAGTAATTTAGGTTCTTTTATTTTTGTTTTTATTTTATTGAATGGGGAATAGTCTATTATTTCTTCATATTCTAAGTAAGAATAGAAAGCTTTTACACTTGCTATTTTTCTTTTAATAGTTTTATATTTTAAATATTTTTTATTTAGGTAGTGTATGTATTCATTTATTATTTTTTGATTTATTTCTGTAGTAGTAATAAATTCTAAATATTGATTTAAATCTATTGTATAGGCTTTTATTGTTTTTTCATTTAATCTTTTTCTAAATTTGCAATCTTCATAATAAGATTCTAATTGTTTTTCTAATTCTATTTTTTTCATATCATATTTCTCCTTTAAATTACAATATGAATTATATAGAAATGTTAATTATTTTATATAGCCTTTTATAGCGATAATTAGAAGTTATCGATAGATAAAGGAGAATAGTATGAAATTTGTTAATCGAACTAAAGAAAGAAGCGAATTACCTTATTTATTAAAACCTCAAAATGATCAAATAAAAAATGTCCTAATTATTTATGGTGATAACGGTATAGGTAAATCAGAATTGATAAATAAAATTTTAGAACAATCTGACATAAAAAAATATTCTATTATAGTTGAAGGATCACATAAGCAAAAAACTTTGAAAGAGTTTTATCATGTTGATTTATTACTAAATGCAATTGAAAAAAAATCAAATAGAATGACAAATTTTCTATTAGGGATTAAACCATTATTTATAAATTCATTAAAAAATTTTATAATGAATAAAACCAGCAGTATAATAGGCTTCAATAATCTTGAAATAGCAAATAAAATAAATCTTATACGAAACTATCTAGAATCGAATCTTGATAATAATTTTATCTATTTTAAAAATGCACAATCTATAGAAAAGGAATCTATGGATTTATTTTTAAATTTGGCAAGTGAGATACCTACAACAATTTTTATTTTTGAGTATACTCTTTGTAAGGATGATTTTATTTGTATAAAAAACGAAATTAATTCTATTAATAAAGAATGTCAATATTATTATGTTCAACCTATAAATTTTAATGAAATAAAACAACTTTTTAATTTATCAAAAATAAGTGGACCTAAATTAAAAGAAATAAAAGATTTTTACGAGCATGTTAACGGTAATTTAATAAAATTATTTGAAAAGTATAGAACATTATATATAAATAACGAACCTGAATTTAATTACATTTTATTAGATCAAATTCAAAAAATAATACTTCAGCTTATTCATATATCTCCTATCAGTTTCTCTGTTGAAGAAATTGTACAACTTTTAAATAATCAATCAATTAACATATCAAATTTTGAATCAAGTAATTATAATATTATAATAAATGAATTAATCAGTAATAACATTTTGGAAGAAAAACCAAAATTAAGTTTATCAAAGTCATTGTACAATCAAATTGTTGAATCCTATCATAATAATATAGAAGGTTATATTGCATATAATTTTTTAAAAGAATATTTTAATAGCAAAAATGACATAATATCTCTATTTAAAATTAATTGTTTATTTAAAGAAAATAATGAAATCATTCAATTATTTCCAAAATTAAAAATAATGGCAATAAAAAGGAAGTATCCAGAAATAATAATAAGTGAATTAGAAAAAAATTTTTTACAAGATGAAAAAATAGATTCATTTAATGAAAGAATAATAATGTTTATTGTTGAATTATGTATATTATGTGATGATTATGAAAAAGGCAAATTTTATCTAAATAAAATTTATAACAAAAAAAGAAATGCTCATAATATATTAATAGCAGAATTAGAAGCTATTAATTATAGAGATACAAAAAAATCTATAGATATTATTGATAAAATTGAGAAATATTATGATGATACTAGTCGATGTACTTTTATTATTATACTTTATAAAATGAAAATATTTATGGAAAGAAAATCAATAAAACAAACAACCCAATTAATCAATTATATAGATAAAATAGAAAAATTTAAACATTATCCCGAATACTCTTACTATCTACGAAACAAAGCGGAATTATCTAATTTAAAAGAAGGAAATACAATATATAATGAATGTATTTCAAGTCTAATAAATTTAAATGATCCATTATATTTGCCTTCAATATATATCGCACTATCTATGAATTATGCACATCTTGGAAAATTAAAAATGGCAAATGAATATAATAATAAATTAATAGATAATCAACTTGAAGGTATACGGGAATACTATCTATTGAATAATCGAGCTACTATCAAAATGTTAAATAATATATTTGATAAAACAGTTATTTCAGATTTAAAAAATGCAGATTATTTTGATTTAAATTATATATGTCTTTTTGACTATCTTTTTATATCTTCTCAAATGTCCGCAA
>NZ_JAJDKB010000020.1:0-49182 GCF_020589955.1 Faecalibacillus sp. TM498 | reverse complement strand
TTGCATGTTTAACAGTACCTTGGACAACTCCACCAATCGTATTTGGTTTCTTAGCATGTGGTGCTAACGTAATGGGTGCAGTAACTCAAGCAATCTTAATTGTTGTTTCAACAGTTATTTACACACCATTCTTAATCTCTTACGAAAAATATCAAAACAAACAAGCTGCAGAAGCTTAATATTGATAAATTAAATAAGATAATGAATAAGGGCGGGATTCCCCGTCCCTTATTTTTTAAAAAAATATTTAATGAATATGAGTTGACTTTATTAAAGAAAATTGATATTTATTAAATATTGAAAGTATAGAATTAAAGAGGGGTTTTTATGGAATCAAAAAAAGTCGAATCAAATGCGGAATTAACACCATTTGAAAAAGAATTTAAAGTTCAATTAAATTTACCTGCTGCATACTTTAGTGTATTTTATGTAATCTATGTGGTGTATATGATTGTTTCAGGTAATTTTAGTGATTTACCTGCAATTATTGTATTAGGGGTTGTTGCTATTGGATATTTATTTGGATATAGACCTTATAAATATATTGTAAAAAGAAGAACTTTAGAAATTCATAGAAGAATTGGAAAAACAAAAGAAATAAACTTGATGAACTGTGAAACAATTACTGATCCAATCGCTAAAATGACAAAGATCATTACAAATGCACATTCATATGAAATCTATATGGACGATGGAACTCGTCAAACTGTTGCTCCAAAAGATCAAATGGGATTTGTGGATGCTGTTGTTCATTCAAATAAGAGAATTCACTGTCAAGTTGAAGAATATAACCAAACTCATCGTAAATGGGAAAAGAAAAGAAGAAAAGAAGAAAAGAAAGCTAAAAGAACTGCTGCTCAATAGTATGCAGCTCTTTTTTTGTATAAAATAAATAAAAAATTATTAAAATGATAAAAACTTTGTAATAGCTGTTGACAACCCATATTTTCGTTTGTATAATGACATCATATAAATGATAATTTATATACTAAATAAGGGGGATACAAAGATGGAATTTAACAAGTTAGTTGAAGATTATGGATGCCTAGCTTTTACTGATGATGTTATGAAGGAAAGAATTCCTAAATCAACATATAAAGCATTCCATGAATCGCTTGATAAAGGCGAAGAATTATCAAAAGAATGTGCAACTGTTATTGCGAATGCAATGAAAATTTGGGCAGTTGAACATGGAGCTACACATTTTACTCACTGGTTTACACCAATGACAGGATTAACTGCTGAAAAGCATGATGCTTTCTTAGAACCAGATGGGTCAAAAGCTGTTCTAGAATTTAGTGGGAAAACATTAAGAAAAGGAGAACCTGATGCTTCATCATTTCCATCAGGTGGTTTAAGAGCTACTTTCGAAGCAAGAGGATATACAGCATGGGATTGTACATCACCTGCATTCGTTAAAGATGGAACATTATATATTCCAACGTTATTCTGTTCATATACTGGGGAAGCATTAGATAAGAAAACACCTTTACTTAGATCATGTGATGCTTTAAGTAAAGCAGCTTGTCGTTTGTTACCTTTAATCGGGGTTGAAGGGGTAACTAAAGTTTCTGCTTCAGTAGGGGCTGAACAAGAATATTTCTTAGTTGATGATAAATATTATCAAGAACGTATGGATTTAAAATTAACTGGTAGAACTTTATTTGGAGCTATGGCACCAAAAGGACAAGAATTAGAAGATCATTATTTCGGTTCTTTAAAACGTAAAGTTGCGGCTTTCATGAAAGATTTAGATGCTGAATTATGGAAATATGGAATTCCATCTAAAACAAAACATAATGAAGTTGCACCAGCACAACATGAAGTTGCTTGTGTTTATGCAAAAGTAAATATTACTACAGATAACAACCATTTATTAATGCAAATTGCTCAAGATATCGCTAAAAAACATGGTTTACGTTGTTTATTACATGAAAAACCATTTGCTGGAGTTAATGGTTCTGGTAAACATGATAACTGGTCAGTAATTACTAATACAGGAATCAACTTATTTAATCCAGGAAAAAATCCTGAAGAAAATAAACCATTCTTAGCTGCATTAGCTTGTACAATTAAAGCTGTTGATGAATATGCTGAAATCTTACGTATGTCAATTGCTTCTGCTGGAAACGATCATCGTTTAGGAGCAAACGAAGCACCACCAGCAATCATTTCTATGTTCTTAGGTGAAGAATTAGATAAAGTTGTAGAAGATATTTGTACTGGTAAAAAATCTGATCATGAAGAAATTGGACGTTTTGATACAGGTGTTTCTGTTGTTCCAACATTCTCTAAAGACAATACAGATCGTAACAGAACTTCACCATTTGCCTTTACAGGTAACAAATTTGAATTCCGTGCTGTAGGTTCTGCGCAATCTGTAGCTGGTCCAAATACAATCTTAAATGCAATGTTAGCTGAAGAAATGACTCAAATGGCTGAAGCTATTGAAGGTGGAAAATCATTTGAAGAAGTTGTTAAAGAATTTATTTCTGAACATAAGAGAATTATCTTCAATGGTGATGGATATTCAGCTGAATGGGAAGAAGAAGCAAAAAGACGTGGACTTCCTAACCACAAAAACACTGTTGATGCTTTAAAATGCTTAAAAGATGCAAAATATATTGATATGTTAGATCGTCAAGGTGTTTATACAAAAGTAGAAATCGCTTCACGTTATGAAATCTTATTAGATAACTATATTAAAACAATTCAAGTTGAAGCTTTAACTGCAGTTAAAATGGTTAAAACACAAATTTATCCAGCAGCTTGTGATTATTTAGCTAAAGTATCGTCAGAAGTTGTTGCTGCAAAAGAAGCAGGTATTCCAGCAGCATTCTTAACTGAAGATGCAACAAAACTTGCAACGTTATTACAAGAAACTAAAGATAAATTAACGACATTAGAAAATAATATCGCAAAAGCACAAGCAAGCGAAGAAGAAATCTTCGAAGTAGCTACTATGTGGAGAGATGATGTTTTCGGAATGATGCAATCATTAAGAGAAACAGTTGATACAATTGAAGAATTAGTTGATGATTCTTATTGGCCAATTCCAACTTATGTAGACTTATTATTTGGTATTTAGTATATATTAAAAATCGGTTCTATGAACCGATTTTTTTGTCCTTTCTTTTAAGTATAAAATAAATGATTAAAAGCATGATCAATGCCCCTGTTGAATCAATACACACATCTCTTATTTGTCCAGCTCTGCCAGAAATAAAGAGTTGGTGAAATTCATCACTACAGGCATATAAAGCAGTAAATATAAATGATTTTATCAATGGATTTTGTTTATGTATAAAAGTTTTATAAAGTAAGAATGCAAGAATGGCATATTCTGTCATATGTGCACATTTTCTTACAATGAAGGAAAGGGTATCTCTTGTAATTGGAAGTATGTGAATAATGATATCCACAATAAAATTACTTTGTTTAGAAGAATCATTTCCAGGAGTTTGTGACATCACAAAGATAAAAATCATCCAAAGTATCGTAAGTATTAAATATTTATTTTTTTTCATACGTGCATTATAACAAATAATAATTATAAAATAAATGTTTACAATTGTATACAAGTTGGTATAATGAGAACGTATATCGGATGATAATGGCGAAAGAGATTCTATAAGAACACCGAAGAATTAAAGATTTCAGGTAAAAGGATCGCTATTGGACGAACCATTGGAGAGATTCATTCAATTGAACACCGAAGGAGCAAACCCGTTAGGGTGAAACTCTCAGGTAAAAGGACAGTGGCTAAATAGTATTTTTTCATTATTAATTCCGACTAATTTATTAGGAGGAGTTTTTTTATGCAATTACTAACACAAATATTAAAACAAATTAATGATTATGTATGGGGATTACCACTTATTTGTCTATTATTAGGGACAGGTATTTACTTTACCTTCAAATTAAGATTGATCCAGCTTACAAAATTAAAATTAGCTTTTAAATGCATCTTTAAAAAACAAGAAGGAGATGGAGATGTCAGTAGCTTTCAAGCTTTATGTACTGCACTTTCTTCAACGATAGGGACAGGAAATATTGTCGGTGTCGCTACTGCAATTGCGGCAGGAGGACCCGGTGCTTTATTTTGGATGTGGATTTCAGCCTTTTTTGGGATGGCTACTAAATATGCCGAAGGGTTACTTGCAATTCGTTATCGTCAAAAAGATGAAAATGGTGAGATTGCAGGAGGACCGATGTATTATTTAGAAAAAGGTCTACATAGTCCTTTGCTTGCAAAAATTTTTGCTTTCTTTGGTGTATCTGTAGCGTTACTTGGAATTGGAACATTTACGCAAGTAAAATCAATTTCTGATGGACTTTCAATGTCACTTAATGTTCCACGTTACATAACAGCAATTCTTCTAACAATTGCAGTTGCTTTTATTACTATTGGAGGAATCAAAAGAATTGCTTCCGTGGCAGAAAAAGTTATTCCACTAATGTGTGTGTTATACATTGGAGGGGTCGTTTTAATACTTGTGTCACATATTACCGTATTACCAAGTGCCATTGCTTTAATTATTAAATCAGCTTTTACACCTCAAGCAGTTTTTGGTGGAGGAACTGGAATTACGATGGTTATTGCGATGCAAAAGGGAATTAGTCGAGGTATCTTCTCGAATGAAAGTGGACTTGGAAGTGCACCAATTGCGGCCGCTGCCGCTAAAACAGACTCTTGTGTTGAACAAGGACTTGTTTCCATGACAGGAACATTTATTGATACGATTGTGATTTGTACTATGACAGGTCTTGCTATCGTGTTGACACAATCTTATACAACAGGATTAGATGGTGCAGCGATGACAACACATGCATTTTCAGTGGGACTATTTATTCCATTAATTGGTAAATATATTGTCAATATTGGTCTTGTATTCTTTGCTTTTACAACAATTATTGGATGGAATTATTATGGGGAAAGATGTATGTATTATCTTAAAGGTTTGAAAGCAGTAAAGATTTATAAAATTGTTTATATTATATTTATTGCAATTGGACCATTTATGTCTTTAGAATTTATCTTTGTCTTAGCGGATATTGTCAATGGATGTATGGCAATTCCTAACTTAATTGGATTAATTGGTTTAAGAAAAGAAATTGTTGCAGAAACAGAAAAATATTTTGAATATGAACAACCTGTAGAATTGGTTACAAATATAGAAGGATAGCAAGAGCTATCCTTCTATAAGTTGAAGAATATTTTTTAAAATCTTATTGGTAGAATCTTCATGATAGTATAAAGATATTGGAGAGAGAATATCTAAATCTTGATATTGAAGATATTTAGAATATTGATTAGATTCGATAAAATCATGTAAAATGGCATATCCTTCTTTTAAACATACTTTTAAAAGTGTTTGTTCTATTTCGTACTGTTCCATAGATTCTTGACGTACATCATAAATAAGTTTTAAAGAATCAAGTGAACAAGCTTGATGATAATACTTTCTTAAATGAGATATTTGTAACAAAAGATGTGAATAATCTTTAACCTCTGGGTATTCAAAAGTAATAATGGCATCTAATTGTCTTTCTTTAAATAATGTTAAAAGTTCTTTTCTTGAATACGCTTTATAATGAAGATCAATGTGTGGGAAATGGTCTTTTATTTTTTGTAATAACTTTAAAAGAAGTTCGTCATCTAAAGATTTAACAAAACCAATAAAAATACTTCCTTGATTACCTTTTTGATATTCTTCGATAATTTGATAACTTAAAGCAACATTATCTAAGATTTTTCTGGCATAAGGCAAATAAAGATTGCCTTCGTTTGTTAGTTCTACAGACTTCTTACTTCTTATAAATAAAGGAATTCCTAAATCTTTTTCTAAACATTGGATTTGTTTAGTAATAGCTGTTTGACTAATATAGAAATTTTGTGCAGTTTTAGTGAAATTCAATGTTTGACTTAAATCAACAAAATATTCAAGTTGTTTAATATTCATATTATCACCTCATAACTTATAGTTATTATAATATGAAATAATAATATTGGAAAGTTATTAACAAATTCAATAAAATAGCTTTGAAAAGAGGGATGCTATGAAAAGATATGTTTATTATTTATTAGGAATGAATATTTCAGTATTGGGAATTACATGTAATACGTTATCGAATTTAGGGGTTGGTGCTTTTAGTACCCTTCCTTTTGCGATAAGTTCTTTAAGTGCTTTGACCTTTGGACAGGCAAATATTATTTTCTACTTGCTCTTTGTATTTCTTCAAATCATTATTGAAAGAAAAATAAGTGTAAAATTTGTTTTAGAAATACCATTTTCTTTTATCTTTGGTTTTCTGGTTGATTTCTATCAATATTTAATACCATCTATGGATATAAATATTTATACACAAATTATTGTTTTATTATTTGGAAATACTTGTTGTGCAATAGGCGTTTATTTCATGCTTAAAGGAGATTTAATCATGACACCAGTAGATGGTTTGGTATTAAGTATTTCAGAAGTATCCCATAAACCTTATTCTATCTGTAAGAATTGTTTTGATATTTCAATGATTTTATCAACTGTTGTTGTTTGTCTTGTTTGTCGCAGTCCAATTTATGGTATCGGGGTAGGAACTGTTTTTTCAGCGTTTTATATTGGACGTGTGATTCTTTTTTGTGAAAATTTCAAATTAAATACATATAAAAAAATCGAGTCTTGATGACTCGATTTTCATTAATCAGTTAAATCTTCACCGTTAGATGAGATAACTTTTTTATACCAATAGAATGAATCTTTTCTATAACGATCTAATGTTTTTAAATCAAATTCATCTCGATCTACATAAATAAATCCATAACGTTTAACCATACCTTCATGAGTAGAAATTAAATCAATTGCTGACCATGGGCAATATCCCATCATTTCTGCACCATCAGTAATCGCTAATTGAATTTGTTCAATATGTTTTCTTAGATATTCAATTCTGTATTGATCATGAACTTTTCCATCTTCAGTTAAAGTATCATAAGCACCTAAACCATTTTCAGTAACGACCATAGGTAAACGATATCTTGAATACATTTCACGAATTGTTGCTCTAAATCCCATAGGATCGATTTCCCAACCAAATTCAGTAGTTGGTAAGTTAGGGTTTTTATATCCTCTATAAACACCAGCTTCACCACGAGCAGTTTGTTGATCTGCACCTGGATCTAATTTTTCAGTTCCATCACTAGCTTCTACAGTAGCAGTATTATAATAGTTGAAACCGATGAAATCAGGATGACCGTTCTTTAATGCTTCTGCGTCCCCTTCACCAAATTCAGGACATGCATCATTTTCTTCTAAATAAGCCCATACTAAGTTGTTATAAACACCATAAACAGCCATATCTAAATATAACCAGTTTCTAATAGCATTGTAGTTTTGTGCGGCTAAAACATCTTCTGGTTTACAGCTTGCTGGGTAAACTAAAGAGATATTTGGAGCTGGTCCAATTTTAGCACCTGGTAACATTTCATGACATAAAGCCATCGCTTTTGCTTGTGCTACTAACATATGGTGGTTTTGTTGGTAAGTTTCTTTTAAAACATTTGTACATCCTTCAGGAATCATTAATGTTCCAATAACTGGTCCAACTAAAGTTAACATGTTTTGTTCATTGATTGTTAACCAATATTTAACACGATCACCAAAGTTTTCAAACATAACTTTTGCGAAGTTTAAGAACCAATCGATTGAGTCTCTGTTTCCCCATGATCCACGTTCATCTAATGCTGCAGGCATATCGAAATGGAACATAGTTACTAATGGTTCGATTCCATATTTTAAACATTCATCGATCACATTGTTATAGTATTCAATCCCTTTAGGGTTGATAGCTCCTGTTCCTTCAGGAATAATTCTTGACCAAGAAATTGAGAAACGATAAGTTTTGAATCCCATTTCTGCCATTAAAGCGATATCTTCTTTATATCTGTGATATTGATCTGCACAGACTTTTAAATCAGAAGTTCCTTCTGGCACAACTTTAACATCTTGACATGATGGACCTTTTCCATCTTCTAAACTTGCACCTTCTACTTGATAAGCACTTGTACTTGCCCCCCAAAGGAAATCTTTAGGAAATGGTTTTAAAGTTTTGTGTAACATATTTTAAATATCCTCCTTAAATTCAAGGCTATTATACATAAATAATATTAAAATATTGATTTTTTTTATATTATGAAAAAAATGGGACAGTTAGGCTTGTAACTGTTCCCATTTTTCCATGATTTCCATTAATTCCATTTCTTTTTCTTCAATAGAATCTGTAATTTCATTATATTTTTTATAATTATTCATAACTTCTTCACTTGTGAGTTCTTCTTTTAAAGAATTAATTTCTTTTTCTAAAGAATCAATCGTTCTTTCAAGTTTTTTAATTTCATTCTTAGTTTTTTTATCAATGATCTGTCTTTGTTTAGCTTCTGTAACAATCTTTTGAGTTGTTTCTACAACAGGTGTTTTTTGATTTAAATAATCATCATAATTACCATTATAAGAAAGACATTGATCTTTTTGTACTTCGATTACACGAGTCGCAATTTTATTAATAAAATAACGATCATGACTAATAAATAAAATTGTTCCTTCAAAACTTCTTAAAGCTTCTTCTAAAACTTCTTTGGAAGAAATATCTAAGTGGTTGGTTGGTTCATCTAGAATTAAGAAGTTAGCTTGTTTTAATAAAACTTCGGTTAAAACAACACGTCCTCTTTCTCCACCTGAAAGCATTGCAATATCTTTAAAGACATCATCGCCTCTAAAGTTAAACATAGCAAGAGTACTTCTAATTTCTTGATTGGTCATACGTGGATAACAATCACTGATTTCATCAAAAATCGTTTTATTATAATTTAAAGATTCATGTTCTTGATCGTAGTAGGCCATTTCTACGTGACTACCAAAACGAATTTTACCGTGTTCAATTGGCAATTGACCTACAAGAGCTTTAAATAAAGTGGTTTTACCAACACCATTTTCACCAACAATCGCAACGCGTTCTCCTTTTTTGATATCAAGATTACAGTGTTCAAAAACAATTTGATCATAACGCATCGATAAATCATTAACTTTTAAAACATCGTAACCTGATTCAATAGCTGGTGTAAATTGAACAGTGATGGCACTTGGTAAATTTTCTGGTCGGTCAATACGTTCAATCTTTGCAAGTTGTTTTTCTTTCGATTCTGCACGTTTAATACTTTTTTCACGATTGAATGATTTTAATGTATCAATACTTTCTTGTATTTTTTTTATTTCTTTTTGTTGATTGATATAGTGTTTTAAATCAATCGCACGTTGTGTTCTTTTTTGAATAGAATATTCTTCATAACGACAATTATAACTATGACTTTTTCCATTTTCTATTTCAATGATCTTATTAGAAACAACATCAATAAAATAACGGTCATGGCTAACCACAATCAAAGCATTTTTATATCCTTTTAAATAGTTTTCTAAAAAGGAAATTGCTTGACTATCTAAATGGTTGGTTGGTTCATCTAAAACCAAAAGTTTAGGTTCTTCTAATAAAAGCTTGGCAAGACAAAGTCTGGTTTTTTGACCTCCAGATAATTCATGGACATATTTTTGAAAGTCTTCTTCCACAAAACCCATTCCTTTTAAAACCCCGACAATACGACTTGGATAACTAAAACCATCTTTTTCATTAAATCTTTGAGTCAATGAATCATATTCATTCATGACTTGTTCACTATGATCATAAGACATCATACTTTCTAATTCACGCATACGATTTTCTATTTGAATAAGTGGATCAAAGACTTCTAAAGCACATTCATAAATGGTTTTATTCATATCTAAATCATGATGCTGTTTTAAATAGCCGATATTTAAATCACGGCTTTTAAATAAATCACCACTATCATAACTTTCTTCACCAATTAAGATATTTAAGATGGTTGTTTTACCCGCCCCATTGACACCGATAATCGCAATTTTATCATGGTCATCTACTTTAAAACTAATATCTGTTAATAAATCAATTCCTTGAAATGATTTCTTTATATTTGAACATTCTATAAGCATTTTTCATCACCTCGACTATTCTATCAATAAAATAAGTTGTTTACAAATATTCTTTGTATAAATCTTGATAAGTGGAATCTACTTCTAATAAAGCATTCATGCTTAGATAAAAAGCTTCATCAAAACAAGGCGAATCTTTTTTAATACACCATAAAGCTTCATGTCCTGTAAAGGCATGCGCTAAAGCTTGATATAAAATCTCTGGATTCGATAAATTATGAATTTCTTTTTGTTCTTGGGCTTTTTTTATAATGATGATACAAAGTTTTGTAAGATTATCACGCATATCAAAGCTATGACGATTTTCTTTTAAATTCGCAATAAACATTTGACTAAATAAATCATAACCATATTTTTTAGTATCTTTAATTAATGTAGAAAAGACAATAAGTAATTGTTGATAGTGACTATCACTATCAACTAGTCTATACGTGTCTTTTACAAGATGATCGATGGTTGAATCATAAAGATCTAAAATAAGCTCTTCTTTATTATTGACGTATTTATATAAAGTTGGTTTGGTGATATGTAATTCGTTACAAATATCTTGAATTGTGACATTGTTATATCCTTTATCTAAAAAAAGCTGAACAGCTGTTTGTGATATTTCTTCTTTTGTTATTTTCATAAAATTCTCCTTAGACATAATATACCATAGATTTAATGGAAAGAGGCTTGTTAAAAAATTCACTTTTATTTTATGAAAGCGTTGACATTTATTTTTACAGTTATATAATTTACTTGAGTTAAATAAACGTTTACTATGGTAGAGGAGGAAAAAGAAAATGGCTAAGAGTTTATTTGATAAGACATACATAGGTAAAATGAAATTAAAAAACAGAATTTTCATGTCACCTATGGGAACAACAGGAGAAGCTGATGGAGCTTATTGTAATGAAGGTATTGATTATTTTGAAGAAAGAGCAAAAGGTGGCGCTGGTTTAATTATTACAGGTGCTAACGTTGTTTCGACAAAATATGAACCAAGACCATGTACAGAACTTTCTGATTTCCATCATGTAGAAAGATTAAATATGTTAATTGAAAGATGTCATGCTTATGGAGCAAAAGTCTGTGTACAATTATCACCAGGTTTAGGACGTCAACAATTTACCGATCCTTTTACACCACCTTATAGTGCGGGTAGTGTAGGTGCATTCTGGTTCCCAAATTTAATTTGTAAACCTTTTTCAAAAGAAGATATTCATTATTTAGTAGAAAAAGTAGGGTACAGTGCTTCACTTGCTGTAAATGCTGGTGCAGACTGCGTTGAATTACATGCGTATGGAGGATATTTATTAGATCAATTCCATTCTGTTCAATGGAATAATAGAACAGATGAATATGGTGGAACACTTGAAAATCGTATGCGTTTTACATTGGAATGTATTGAAGCAATTAAAAAGAACGTTCCAGATACAATGCCTGTACTTGTTAAATTTACACCACATCAAAGAGTAGAAGGCTTTAGAACCATTGATGAAGGTATTGAAATGGCTAAAATCTTAGAAAAAGCAGGGGTTGATGCTTTACATGTTGATACAGGATGTTATGAAGAATGGTTCCAAGCGATTACAACTGTTTATAGTAAAGAAGGATATAAACTTGATGTACAAAAAGCAATTAAAGATATTGTAAGCGTTCCAGTATTAGGTGATGGGAACTTAAAAGATCCTGAAGTGGCTAAAAAAGCTGTTGAAGATGGTATTTTAGATTATGTAGGACTTGCTCATCAAATGTTAGCTGATCCATATTGGCCTAAAAAAGTCAAAGCACATCATGAAGAAGATATCGCTCCATGTGTTGGATGTAATGAATGTTTACTCGCTGGATTTAGTGGAAAACACTACTATTGTGCAGTAAACCCATTATGTTATGCAGAAAAAGCTTATGCTTTACCACTTCCAAATGGTCAAAAACGTAATGTATTAGTTATTGGTGGAGGTCCAGCTGGTATGATGGCTGCCATTACTGCAAAACGTCGTGGTTTTGATGTTGATTTATATGAAAAAGAGGATAAATTAGGTGGAACTTTATGGCCTGCAGGTGGTCCTGATTTTAAAGCGGATGTTTTAAAATTAATTAAATACTTAGAAACACAATGTCAAAAATTAGGAGTTAATATTCATTTAAATACAGCAATTACAAAAGATAATCTTGAAGGAGATTATGACAAAGTTATTTTAGCTGCTGGTTCAACTCCTGCTATGCCACCAATTACAGGTATTGATACAACAGTTCTTGCGAGTGATTATTTAACTCATCAAGCAACAGTTGGTAAAAAAGTTGTTGTTATTGGTGCTGGTCTTGCTGGAACAGAAGCTGCTTGTGATATTGCTGGAAAAGATGGAGATGTGACATTAGTAGAAATGTGTCCAGACATCTTATTTACAGCAAACCATTGTTTAAACAACGATCAACATTTAAGAAAAATGGTTAAAGATCGTGGTGTTAAAGTTGAAGCAAACGCTAAAGTAACAAATATTACACCAACAAGTGTTACATTTGAAAGAGATGGACAAACAATGACGCTTGAATGTGATACTGTTTTAAATGCTGTTGGATTTAGACCTAATAATCAATTAGAAGAATTATTAGATGAAAAATATGATGAAGTTGCTGTTATTGGAGATGCTGTTGCACCAAGAAAAATTTTAACTGCAATTCATGAGGGATATCATGCAATCCGTGTGATGGAATAGGAGATAATAAAGATGATTAGTTTTGATTTAACAGGAAAAGTAGCGGTTGTTACAGGAGCTTCAAGTGGACTTGGACAACAATTTGCAAGAGCATTGAGTGAACAAGGATGCGATGTCGCTATCCTTGCACGTAGAAAAGAAAGATTAGAAGAATTTTCTAAAGAATTGAAACAAAATGGACAAGATTGTTTACCTGTTTCATGTGATGTTACAGATGAAGAAAGTATTAAAAATGCGATTAAAGCTGTCGTAGATCATTTTGGAAAAATTGATATTCTTGTCAATAATGCAGGTGTTGTTGAATACTCAAGTGGTCTTCATGATCATACAACAGCACAATGGGATAAAGTTTTAGATACGGATTTAAAAGGTGTTTTCCTCATGGCAAGAGAAGTTTCAACTATTATGATGAAACAAAAATATGGAAGAATTATTAATATTTCATCGGTTGGTGGTATTCAAGCTGGACCTGCTCAAGTAAGTTATTTTGCGGCTAAAGGTGGGGTTGTCAATCTTACAAAAGCCATGGCTGGAGATTTAGCTCCTTATGGTATTCTTGTTAATGCGATTGCCCCAGGTGTCTATGATACAGAAATGACTCATGATGCTTTAGATGCACCGGGTTCTCTTGTTTTAAAAAACAGAGTAGCTCTTAAGAGATTTGGTCGAGAAGGTGAAATGAACGGAGCACTTATTTACTTTGCAAGTGACGCTTGTACTTATACAACAGGACAATTACTTGTTATTGATGGTGGAATGACAAGTATGCTTTAAGATAAAGTAAAGATAATAGAAAAAAGAGATTTCTGATTGTGAAATCTCTTTTTTACTACTTCATATAATTTTTACATGTTGTTTCATACCATTCATCATCGCTCATTGATTGACGGTGTTTAATAAATTCATCACAGGCAACAGTATAACGCCAATGATGTTTTCCATCTGTTGCAGCTTCATAAATGACTTTAGCAACATCTTCAGGTTTTGAACGGTTTGGTGAAACAGGTTGAGTCATTCTCTCTAAATAAGCTTTTGCTTCTTTTTCATAAACACTATTTTCAATACCTTCACTCATTTGATAAGAACGATTCCAAAAATCAGTTTGAATACCACCAGGTTCAATTATTTTACAATCAATATTGAATGGGGAAAGTTCATAGCTTAAAGCTTCCATAAGTCCTTCTACAGCATATTTGGCAGCATGATAAGTTGGTGTTAAAGGAAGTGTTAAAACACCACCGACAGATGAAACAGAGATAATAGTTCCTTGTTTATTTTCTCTTAATAAAGGAATAAATTTTCTTGTTACAAGAGTTAAACCAACAAGTAAGGTGTTGTAAGTATCAATGATTTGTTTTTCACTTGAAAGTTCAAGAGGGCCAAATAAACAATAACCAGCATTGTTTAATAAAACATCTATTTTATGATATTTGTCTTGAATACTTTGATAAGCAAGATCAATACTTTTAGAATCAGTAACATCTAAAGTGATAAGATCAACATTTTCTAAAAGATTAAGTTCCTTTTCTTTTTCGACATTTCTCATTGTCGCAATAACTTGCCATCCTTTTGAGGCAAAGTATTTAGTAGTAGCTTTACCAATACCAGATGATGCTCCCGTAATCACAATTGTTTTCATAAGCTTACTCTCCTTTATAATAATTATATTTTGATTTTTTTGTGTTTTCAGACATGTAAGGAAGATAATCGATTTTTCCGTTTTTTACAGGATAGATTTGGAAAAAGAGTTCCCATGTACTTTTATCTTCATACATTTTTATTTTAACTTGTCTGATTGTTTCTAATTTTGATAAATGCATATCGACTTCAAAATAAACATGGGGTGGTTTTATTTGAAGGTTTTTTAATTTCAATGCTTCTTGAATTTCTTTAAGACGGTTTCCGAGTCTTTTATATTGACCGGAAATGAGTACATATTGATTCATGATATTTCCTCTATCACTTTCTTTTTAATTTTTTTATACATCATATATCCAATTGGTAAGCAACATACTTCCGCTAAAATATAAGCAAACCAAATAAGATTAATTTGATTAAATGATTTAAAGAGTGTTAAAAAGATAAATAATAAAATAACTTGTCTTGATAATGTTAAAATCATTGCTTGTAATCCCTTAGAGAATCCCTGAAAAGTAGAAGATAAAGCAAGAGATACAATGCTTATTAAATAAGCAAATCCTAAAATACGCATGGCAGGAACACCCATTTGTAACATATGCTTTGAAGCATCAAACAAATAGAGGATCTTGCTAGGAAATAATTCTAACAGAATAAGTAAAATAATAAAAATACCATATTCATAAATCAACGACCATTTTAAACTATCAAAACTTCTTTTTAACTGATGTGATCCATAATTATAAGCTACTAAAGGAACAAGTCCATTATTTAAGCCCCAAATAGGAACAAGAATTAATGATTGAATCTTTACTAACACACCATTGACAGCAACGGCTGTTGAAGAAAAATCAATAAGGATGCTATTAACATAAATACCCATCATAGAAAGCATAGCTTGAGCAATTCCTGAAGGCACACCAACACTTAAGATATTTTTTACACATTTAAAATTAGGAATTAAAGAAAAATGAATGGGAATTTCTTTATTGTATTTTTTATTAATGATAATTCCCATAGTAGCCCCGACAAATTGTCCGATAATTGTCGCAATGGCTGCTCCTGCAATTCCCATTTGTGGTAAACCAAAGTAACCAAAAATAAAGATAGGATCTAAAATAATATTCACAATAGCTCCTGAAGATAAAGTAATTAAAAATAAATGTGTCTTTCCACTAGAAATAGTAAAACGATCAAAGACCCATTGTCCCATCACCCCTAAAGAAGCAAGCATACAAATTCTTAAATAAGAAATACCATAATTGGTAATTTCTAAATTATGATTTGATTGAGATAAAAAATAAGGTTTTAAAATAAATATAGAAAGTATTACTAGAATAAGCCAAAAAATAAAAGCAAGCCAAATAGCACTGGTTGCCGTTTGTTCAACTTCTTTTTGATCCTTTTTTCCTAAGGCTTTAGAAATAGCTGCATTTAAACCCACCGCATTTGCCATTCCTAAAGCTGACATTAATACTTGAATAGGATTAGCAAGTGAAAGGGCAGTTAAAGCTTTTTCAGAAATATGTGCAACAAAGATACTATCAACAAAGTTATATAGATTGCTGATTAGTAAAGAAATCATTAAAGGAATTCCTGTTGTTAGCACAAGTTTTTTAATAGGCGCTGATGCCATTTTGTTTTCTTCCATAAAGGTCCTCCTTTTTAATACAAATTAATCATAGCTCATAATTTACACTGTGTCAATTAATAAATAACACAATGTAAATTATATTGAAAATATAAAAAAATAAGCTATAATGATATCAAGGAGAAAGATAATGGATTTTCAAAGAGCAAGAACAAAAGAACAAGTAGAAACAAGAGTTGAAGAAATTGTACAAGCATGTAAAAGTATTTACGAAGAACAAGGCTATGATGCAGTGAATATTAAAACTGTTTCAGAAAAAATTTCTTGTACCAGACCAGCAATTTATAAATACTTTAAAACAAAAGAAGAAATTATGATGGAACTTTTAAAAAGAGAATATCTTTCATGGAAAGAAGAATTAGAAATGTTATTTTCTAAAAAAGAAAGATTATCGAAAGAAGAATATTGTTTATATCTTACAAAATCAATGTCACATCGTTTGTTATTGATGGATTTAATGTCGAATCATTTGGATTCTATTGAAAACGGGACGCGTTTAGAAAGGTTGATTGAATTTAAAAAGAATGTAGCCCTCTTTTTTGAAATGTTTAGACAGTATTTAGAATTGTTTTTCCCAAATACTTCTTTAGAAAAAAGAAAAATCTTTGAAAAAAGCTTTATTGTCTTTTTACATGGGCTTTACCCTTCAATTAAACATTCCCCTAAACAAATAGAAGCGATGCTTCAAGCGGGAATGAACTACCAAGAACCAGATTTTATGAAAATATGTCAAAATGGATTATTTTTATTGGCAAGTGATTTAAAATAAATTGTTTTATTGTCTATACACCTACAATAAAACAATTTTTTTCTACGGAAAAACATAAAAAAATATGATAATAAGGTATGAAATTAGATAATTGTTCTTAATTGTATACAAAAATGCAACATTCTGTTGAAATCAAGAAAGCCCTTTGATATAATACAAAGGTGCTTTAAGAAAGTTTAAGTAGGGAATTATTAAAACTAGGAGGAAAGGGAAATGAACTTATTAAAGAAATCTTTATCTGTTCTTGCTGTTGCTGCAATGGCTGTATCCTTAGCTGGATGTGGTGGTTCAAGTAGCTCAAGCAAAAGTACAGAAAGTGGCGAAAAAGTATTTCGCTTTGGTCAATCTAATCCAAAAGTTGGTTTAGATATGCAAACTAATACTAACTCAGGGGCTTCTTCTGTTGCTGACAACGTATTAGAAGGATTATATCGTTGGAATGATGACAATAAAGAAGAATGTGTTCTTGCTAAAGACATGCCAGAAGTATCTGATGATGGATTAACTTATACAATTACACTTAAAAAAGGTGTTAAATTCTCAGATGGTTCTGATTTAACTACTGAAGATGTTAAATATACATTCGAAAGAATGTTTACACCAGCAACAGGATGTACAAATACATATATGTACAACATGATTACTGGTGCTCAAGATATGTTAGATGGTAAAGCTACTGAATTAAGTGGTTTTGAAACTGTTGATGATTACACTTTTAAATTACATATTAATTACAAATTTGCGCCATTTGTTGCTAACTTAGGTATGGACTATGCTTCAATTTATCCTTCTGATGCATGTGCTGCTGCTGGTGAAAACTGGGGTAAAGGAACTAACTTAATTGGTACTGGTCCTTATGTAATTAAAGAAAATGATGAACAAACTAAAGTTGTAATGGTTCCAAATAAAAACTATCATGGTAAAAAAGTTAACTTAGATCGTTTAGAAATTGTTTATATTGATGATGTAAGTACAAAAATGATGGAATATGAACAAGGTAACATTGATATGTGTGACTTATCTACTTCATTATTAGATCAATATAAAGATAGTGATTTAAAAGATGAAATTACTCAAGTAACTCCATTAGGTACATATTTCTTATCAATTAAAAATAATGATCCAGTATTAAGTAATAAAGCAGTTAGAGAAGCAATCTCATTAGCTATTAACCGTAAAGAATTATGTAGTACTGTATTAAATGGTGCTGCTGAACCAGCTTCATCATTCTTAAATCCAGGTGTTCCAGGTCATGATGACAAATTAAAAACTTATGAACATAACGTTAAAAAAGCTAAACAAGTTTTAGCTGATGCAGGTATTTCAAACCCTACATTTACTTGCAAAGTTAGACAAAACGAAGAAAAAATCGCTACTGCATTACAAGCTTACTTAAAAGAAGCAGGAATTACTATGAATGTAGAAACAATTGATGCAGGTATTTGGTCTTCAGCTAGAGCTGCTGGTGAATTACAATCTACAGTTCTTGGTTGGTTCCCATTATATGCAGATGCTGATAACCAAATGTATACTTATTACTATTCAGAAAACGCTGTAGGAAAAGGTGTATTCTACAATAATCCTGAATTCGATTCATTAATGAAAGAAGCTCGAGAATCAAATGATTCTGATAAACGTGTTGAATTATACAAAAAAGCAGATTATATCTTATCTCGTGAAGATTATGGAACAATTCCATTATATTATGGTAAGTTACAATTTGTTGCTAAACCATATGTAAAAAATGCTAAATTAGGAAACTTAATTTATCATTTATATAACATTGATATTGATTTATCTAAAAAATAGTAAATGAAATTAAATAAGTGTTAATCATATATGGAATGCAGCAATGCATTCCATATATTTATTGTAGGAAAAAGGAGGAAAAATATGGCGAAGTATTTATTAAAACGTGTATTACAAGCTATTGGTGTCGTTTTTTGTATTTCGTTAATCACATTCTTTGTGTTAAACATTGTGCCTGGTAATCCAGTTGAAATCATGTTAGGTGAGTTCGCTGATCAAGCAACGATTGCACGTGTTACACATGAAATGGGATTAGACCAACCAATTTATATTCAATATTTCAGTTGGTTAGGAAATATGCTTCAAGGAAACTTTGGAACATCATATTTCCAAAATAAACCAGTAATTGATATTTTAACAAGTTCATTTTTAGTAACAGCTAAGCTTGCTGGTATTGCTTATATATTAGCTGTTGTTTTAGGGGTAGTAGTAGGTGTTGTGGCTGCCGTTAATCATGGTAAATGGGTTGATTCGGTTTTAATGACAATTTCTGTATTTGGTATTTCAGCTCCCGCATTCTGGATTGCTATCATCTTACAAATTGTTATCTGTTTGAAATTTAATTTATTACCTTTATCAGGTATTGATAGTTTTAAATCATTTATCTTACCAGGTATTGCCTTAGGTACAAGATATGCAGCAAGCATTGCTCGTATTACAAGAACAAGTATGTTAGATGTTTTATCACAAGATTACATTCGTACAGCTGAAGCTAAAGGTTTAAAAGGTTGGGTTGTTACAATTAAACACGCTTTACGTAATGCGTTAATTCCAATCATTACAATTGCAGGATCTGATTTAGGAAACATCTTAACAGGATCTGTCTTAGTAGAATCTGTATTTTCAATTCCTGGAATTGGAAAAATGTTAGTAGATAGTATTAATACGCGTGATTTGCCAATCGTCCAAGGTGGCGTTATGTATATTGCGGTTATTTGTGTCATTATGTATTTAGTAGTTGATTTACTTTATACAGTAGTCGATCCAAGAATTCGTTTAGGAAAGGAGTCATCATAAAATGTTTAAAAAGAAAAAAGATCAAACATATCAAAGTTATTGGTCAATCAGTTGGAACATTTTCAAGAAAAATAAAGTAGCAATGGTATGTTTATTCATCGTTATTCTTTTATGCTTAATTGCTTTATTTGCACCATTGATTGCTCCTTATGATCCAAACAAACAAGTTCTTACAGATCGTTTAATGAAACCTTGCGGACAACATTGGTTTGGTACAGATGATTTAGGAAGAGATATTTTCTCAAGAATTATTTATGGATGCCGTGTTTCTTTAAGTGTTGGTATCATTTCACAAATTATCGCGACAGTTATTGGTTATACAATGGGTGTTTGTGCCGGATATTATGGTGGAAAAGTAGATTCTGTTATTTCATTTTTAATTCAAGTATTTTCATCTTTTCCATTTTTATTATTTGCGATGGCAATCATGTTTGTTTTAGGACCAGGTTTAATTAACCTTTACTTAGCGCTCGGTCTTTTAGGTTGGGCTTCAACAGCCAGACTTATCCGTGGGGATGTTATGCGTCTTAAAAAGATGGAATACATCGATGCATGTAAAGTCAGCGGTGGAAATAGTTTTAGAATTATCATGAAACATTTATTACCTAACTGTTTATCAACATTAATCGTTACTGTAACATTAGGTATTCCAAATGCAATTATGTCAGAGGCATCATTAAGCTTCTTAGGTTTAGGTGTTAAAGCACCAATGGCAAGCTGGGGTTCAATGATTAGTTTTTCACAACCATATATTCGTAGTGCAACATACTATTCAGTAATTCCAGGTTTAGCTATTATTATTACAGTATTAGCGTTCAATATGTTAGGTGATGGATTAAGAGATGCGCTTGATCCAAAATTAAGATCGTAAAAAGGGGAAAAGATATGAGTGAAAATAAAGAATTATTAGAAGTCAAAGATCTTGGTATTACCTTCTTTACAGATCGTGGAGCGCTTCCTGCTGTACAAGAAGTAAGTTTTAGTATCAAACCAGGAGAAACTTTAGGAGTAGTTGGAGAATCTGGTTGTGGTAAAAGTATGACTGCTTTATCATTAATGCAATTAATTCCATCTCCTCCAGGTAAAATTACTGCTGGTGAAATTATGTATAAAGGAGAAGATTTATTAAAGAAATCTCCTAAAGAAATGAGAGATATTCGTGGTAAAGAAATCTCAATGATTTTCCAAGAGCCAATGACATCCTTAAATCCAGTTATTACTGTTGGAAAACAAATTATGGAAGCTGTTTTAACTCATGAAAAAATGAGTAAACAAGAAGCTAAAGAACGTGCTTTAGAAATGATTAAACTTGTAGGTATTCCAATGCCTGAAAAAGTATTTGCTTCTTGTCCTCATCAATTATCTGGTGGGATGAGACAAAGAATCATGATTGCGATGGCACTTTCTTGTAATCCATCATTATTGATTTGTGATGAACCGACAACAGCATTAGATGTGACTATTCAAGCACAAATCTTAAAATTAATTAATAAAATGAAAAAAGAATTAAATACAGCCGTATTATTAATTACACATGATATGGGTGTTATTTCAGAAATGGCAGATAACGTAATCGTTATGTATGCAGGTAAGATCGTAGAATATACAAATGTAGAAGATTTATTTAAAAATCCTTTACACCCTTATACTATTGGTCTAAGAAGATCAATCCCTGATATCGATAGCGATGATCAAGAAGAATTGGAAGTTATTCCTGGTTCTGTACCAATGCTTTATGAACTTCCAAAAGGATGTTTCTTCGCACCACGTTGTAAACATGCTAAAGAAATCTGTCATCAAGAATGTCCAGCAATGATGGAACATGGTGAAAATCATTTAGTTCGTTGTTGGAAATATCATGAAAGATGGAATAAGGAGGATGTAGAAAATGGAAAATAATCAAGACGTTTTATTAAAAGTAGAACATTTAAAGAAATATTATTCTATTAAATCATCTTCTTTAAGAGGTAAAAAAAGCGTTGTTAAAGCGGTAGATGATATTAGCTTTGATGTTAAAATAGGAGAAACTTTTGGGATTGTTGGTGAATCTGGATGTGGTAAATCAACAATGGGTAAAAGTGTAATCCGTCTAATTGAACCAACTGAAGGAAAGGTTATCTTAGATGGTCAAGATTTTACAAGCTTAAAAGGTAAAGAATTACAAGAAGCACGTGATAAAATCAAATTGATTTTCCAAGATCCTTATGCTTCTTTAAATCCACGTATGACAGTTAAAGATATTATTGCTGAACCAATTGATATCGCTAAATGTTATAAAACAAAAGAAGAACGTGATGCACGTGTTGTGGAAGTTATGAAACAAGTTGGTTTAAATTTAGATTACATGTATCGTTATCCTCATGAATTTTCAGGAGGACAAAGACAACGTATTGGGATTGCCCGTGCAATTGCTTTACAACCAAAATTGATTATTTGTGATGAACCTGTTTCAGCGTTAGATGTTTCAATTCAAGCAAAAATCATTAATTTATTAAATGAATTACAAGAAAAAATGGGTATTGCTTATATCTTCATTTCCCATGACTTAAGTGTTGTAAAACATATTGCTGATAGAGTAGGAGTTATGTATTTAGGTAATATGATGGAAATGGCAGATACTGAATCACTTTATGCCAAACCATTACATCCTTATACTCAAGCACTATTTTCAGCAATTCCAAGAATTGGAAAAGAAAGAATCGAAGATAAACAAATATTAGGTGGCGATGTGCCAAGTCCAGCCAACCCACCAAAAGGATGTCGTTTCTGTACAAGATGTCCGAAAGTAATGGATATTTGTAAAACAGATAGACCCGATTTTAAAGAAGTAGAACCAGGTCATTTCTGCGCATGTCATTTATATGATAAAAAGTAAAAGAGGTATTATAAAATGGAAATGAATATTGACAAAAAAGAATTAATTGAATTATGTGAAGAATTTATTAATGTACCAAGTCCAGTAAGTTATTATGAAGAAGTTGGAGCTTTATTAGAAAAAAAAGCAGCTGAATTTGGTTATGAAGTGACTTATGATCGTAAAAGAACAGCTTACATTACTTTAGAAGGTGAAGATAATTCTAAAACAGTATGTATGGGTGCTCACTTAGATACAATTGGTTTAGTTGTTCGTCATATTGATGATAACGGTCATTTAATTGTAAGACAATTAGGTGGTGTTAACTACCATAGTATGGAAGGTGAAGGTGTTACTCTTATTACAAGAGATGGACGTAAATATAGAGGTATGGTTATTTGTAAAGCTCACTCAGTTCATGTATTTGAAGATGCTAGAACAATGCCAAGAGATGAAGACCATATGGAAGTTATCTTACATGAAGATGTTCATTCTAAAGAAGAAGTTATGGCTTTAGGTATTGATCATGGTGATGTGATCTCTGTAGATCCTCATTTTGAATATACACCATCAGGATATGTTGTTTCGCGTTATATTGATGATAAAGCTGCTGTTGCTGCTTTAATTGAAGTAATGGCTTACTTCAAAAGAAATAACTTAAAACCAAAATATCGTACATTATTAGCTTTCCCAATTTATGAAGAAATCGGACATGGTGGAGCTTATGTACCAGAAGAAGTAGAAGAATATGTTGCTTTAGATATTGGATTAATTGGGCCTGATTATCATGCTGATGAAAAAACAGTAAGTATCTGTGCTAAAGATAACTATTCTCCATATGATAGAGAACTTACTACAAGAATTATCAACCAAGCTAAAAAAACAAACTTAAATTATTGTGTTGATGTTTTCTTCCATTATGGAACAGACGCTAATGCTGCAATTCGTGCAGGTAATAATGTTTATGCTGCAGCATTTGGTATGGCTGTGATCAATTCACATGGTAAAGAACGTTGTCATATTGATTCAATCGTAGATACAACAAAACTTGCGATTGCATATGCCTTAGATTTATAAAAAAAGCGGAGCTTTTGCTCCCTTTTTAAATGATTGATAACTGTATACAATATACAATTTTAATGGAATATACGTAAAAAAATCCCTTTATTTGCTTAGAATGTATTTACAATAATACACATGAAATGTATAATTGTATACAATCGTAATAAGGGGGACGTAGAATAATGAATTTAGCGTATAAAATCTTAAGTGCTAAACTTAAAAGTGGTGAGTTAGTCGCTGGTCAACAAATAGGGATTCAAATTGATCAAACATTAACTCAAGATTCAACAGGGACAATGGCTTATTTACAATTAGAGGCAATGGGAATTGAACATGTAGCGGTTGAAAAGGCAGTTGCATATATTGATCATAATATGTTACAAACAGGATTTGAAAACATGGATGATCATGAGTTTATTCGTAGTGTAGCAAAAAAACACGGAATTACTTTTTCTAAACCAGGAAATGGTGTTTGCCATCAATTGCAATTAGAAAACTTTGCAAAACCAGGAAAAACATTAGTAGGTTCTGATTCACATACACCAACATGTGGTGCGATGGGAATGATTGCTATTGGGGCAGGAGGATTAGATGTCGCTGTAGCAATGGCAACAGGTACATATTATTTACAATGTCCAAGTGTTGTTAAAGTAAATTTAGTGGGTAAAAAAGCAAAATGGGCTTCGGCTAAAGATGTTATTTTATATATTTTACAACAATTATCTGTCAAAGGTGGAGTCAATAAGATTATTGAATACACTGGAGAAGGTTTAAAAGAATTATCATTAACAGATCGTGCAACTATTTGTAATATGGGTGCTGAATTAGGGGCAACGACTTCTGTCTTTCCAACAGATGAAATTACTAAAGAATATTTAATTCAACAAGGAAGAGAAGAAGATTATGTTGAATTAAAAGCAGATGAAGATGCTACATATGATGAAGAAATCACCGTTGATTTATCAAAATTAGTACCATTAACTGCTAAACCACATAGTCCAGATGCTGTTGTACCAGTAAGTGAATTAAGAGGAATGAAAATCAATCAAGTAGTGATTGGTTCATGTACAAACTCATCACTTCCAGATATGTTAAAAGCAGCTAAAATCTTAAAAGGAAGAAGAGTAGCAACTCATGTATCACTTGTTATTGCTCCAGGTTCTTCTAGTATTCTAGCAATGCTTTCTAAATGTGGAGCTTTAGCGGATATGATTGCCTCTGGGGCAAGAATTCTTGAATGTGGTTGTGGACCATGCATCGGTATGGGGCAAGCACCACTTTCTAAAGGTGTTTCACTTAGAACTATCAACCGTAACTTTAAAGGACGTTCAGGAACAAATGATGCTAGTGTTTATTTAGTATCACCTGAAGTTGCTGCTTTAAGTGCAATCAAAGGATATTTAACGGATGAATTTGAAGATGATATGTATTTAGACGATATTGAAAATACACCATTTGTGAAGAATAAGAATTTCTTTATTGATGAATATGATCCTCAAAATGAAGTTTATATGGGACCAAATATTAAACCAGTTCCTCGAGGAGATAAATTACCAGATACATTTAAAGGTAAAGTATGTTTAAAAGTAGGAGATAATATTTCTACAGATCATATTGTGCCATCTGATTCTAAATTACTCCCATATAGAAGTAATGTGCCACATCTTGCTAAATTCTCTTTCTGTAAAGTAGATGATCAATTCTATAATAGATGTATTGAAAATGGAGGAGGATTTATTGTTGGTGGAGATAACTATGGTCAAGGTTCTTCACGTGAACATGCAGCCCTTGTTCCTAATTATTTAAAGATCAAAGCAATTTTTGCTATTTCATTTGCAAGAATTCATCGTTCGAACTTAATTAATAATGGTATTTTACCACTTGTTATTAATCAAAAAGATTACGATTTCTTTAATGATCAAGATGAATATGAATTAATTAATTTATTAGATAGTGTTGAAAGCAATAAAGATATTACTGTTATCAATAAAACAAATAATCAAACAATTACCGCAAAATTAAAATTATCACCAAGAGAAAAAACAATGATTCAATATGGTGGTCTATTAAATGCAATTAAAGAATTAGGAGGTGACTTTTAATGAAAGCAGTATTAATTCCAGGTGATGGAATTGGAAAAGAAATTTCACAAAGTGTTGTTGACATTACAAAAGCTATGAATTTAGATATTGAATGGGTAGAATATCAAGCAGGTGCAGAATATGCTGCTAAAACAAAAGAAGTCTTTGAACCAGGACTTGTAGATGCTATTAAAGAATATAAATGGGCATTAAAAGGTCCAACAGCAACACCTATTGGAACTGGTTTTAGAAGTGTCAATGTTGCTTTAAGACAAAAATTTGCGACTTATGCTAATGTTAGACCAATTCGTTCTTTTAAAGGAATTGATTCTAAATATGAAAATATTGATTTAGTTATGATTCGTGAAAATACCGAAGATCTTTATAAAGGTATTGAATATATGGTGGGTGATGATGTTGCTCATGGTATTAAATTAATTACTAGAGAAGCAAGTGAAAAAATTTGTCGTTATGCTTTTGAATATGCAAAAGCAAATGGTAGAAAAAAAGTCACAGCCATTCATAAAGCGAATATTATGAAATTTACAGATGGATTATTCTTAGAATGTTTTAGAAATGTAGGTAAAGATTATCCAGAAATAGAAAAACAAGAAGTAATCATTGATAATATGTGTATGCAGCTTGTTTTAAGACCAGAAACATTTGATGTATTGGTTGCTCCTAATTTATATGGAGATATTGTTTCTGATTTATGTGCAGGTTTAGTAGGTGGATTAGGATTTGCTCCTAGTGGAAATATTGGAGATGAATACCGTATTTATGAAGCTGTTCATGGTAGTGCTCCTGATATTGCAGGACAAGGCATTGCCAATCCAAGTGCTCTTCTTTTAGCGTTTGCTTTAATGTTAGAAGCCTTAGGACAAAATGATCAAGCAAATAGACTACGTGATGCACTTTCAAAAGTCGTAGAAGAGGGAAAAATTGTAACGTGTGATATTGGTGGACATGCTTCTACAAAGGAATTCACGCAAGCAATTATAGATAGGTTATAGTATGAAAAAAAATATTTTAGAAAATGCAGGACATGGTTCCTTAGGACATCGTATCTTTTGTATTTTAAGAGATAAGATTTTAAATGAAGAATATGAAAAAGGACAAAAATTAAATGAAGTTGTTCTTTCTAAAGAACTAAATATTTCTAGAACACCTATTAGAGAAGCTTTAAAACAATTAGAGTTAGAAGGATTAGTTAAAAGTATTCCTAATAAAGGAGTTTATGTATTAGGTTTTTCATCAAGAGATATTGATGATATGTTAGAAATTCGTGTTGTTTTAGAAAGTTTATCTGTACAACTTGCTATTGATCGTGTTACTCAAGAAGAATTAGATAGAATTAAAGAAATCTATGATTTATTAGAATTCTATGCTGAAAAAAATGATCAAGAAAGATTTACAGAAGTAAACATTGATTTCCATGAAGCTATTTATAGAGCAACTCATTCACAATATTTTGAACAATTATTGTCAGATATTAACTATTATATTCATGTTACTTCCAGACATTCAATTAAACAACCAAATCGTTTAATTGAAGCAGCACAAGAACATAAAGAAATTTATGAAGCGATTGTAAAGAAAGATAAAGCACTTGCAAAAGCAAATGTAGAAAAACATATTAGAAAAACACAATCATTGGTAAGAAATTACTATGATGAAAAAGACGAAGCAACAGAAGAATAGTGCGAGAGAGGGAAACCTCTCTTTTTTATAAATTGTAATTCTTAAAAAATGTGTTATTTTAAGAAACTGAAAAAAAGGAGATGATGTTTTGAATACGTTTAAAGAAAGAAGTAATTATCTAAAAGCAATCGCATTGATGTCAATCTTTACTTTTATTTTTCTAGGAATGGAGTATTTATTTGTTGACATGATTTCTCTTTTAGTTTCTGAAAATAGAGTTGTTTTATCACAAAATTATGTATTAGGAATGAGTTATCTAGGATTTATTTTATATTCCTTATATAATCGTTATTTTAAAGGATTATCTCGTAAAATATGTATCGTAATCAGTACCACTATTATTGGACTGATTACCATTTTTTATTTACATCCAATCTATCCTCTTACACTTATAACGGGACTTGTCTTATTTCTTTTTTTAGGAGGGTTAGGTGGTATTACTTCTTCATCATATTGGAATAAACGCTATGGTAGCCAAAAAGGAAGCTGGGGAAATCTTATTGATTCCTTTAAAGAAAATACAAAATATGTCTATAGTATATATCTTAAATTAAATGATAAAGGATATAATGAAAATTACTATTTTGATAAAAATACAAAGCTAATCATTAATGGGAAAACAATTGATCTTCCTCTTGAGTCAATAAATGTTGATGAATTAGAAGGAGGTACTATTTGGTATTCTAATGTTTTAGAAATGACCCCAGAATTACAAAACATTAAAATAGAAACATCACAAGAAACGAAAAAAAATACAAATACAAAAGTGAAAACAGGCGATCATACCAAGTATATGGTCTATATGGGATTAATAGGGTTAAGCTTATTAGGTGCTTATTGTATTATTATGAAAAACTATATTCATTAACCATACAGAAATCATGGTACAGTTTCTTTTTTTTTTGACAAAGTGTTATAATAAAAATCGAATTGGGAGGAGAGTTATGGAAAGAAAAGAATTTTCAATTGTTCGTTTTTTAAGTTCAAAAAGTCGATTTGATAATATTGTATTATTAGAAGGCTTTATTGTTGGTATATTAGCAGGGGTTGTGGCAGTTATTTATAGATTGATGTTATCTTATGGTGAAAAGATTGCCTATTTTGTTGTCGATTATATTAAAAATAATACATTTCATTTATGTATTTGGATCATTTGTATTTTAATGATTGGTTTTATTATTTCTAAATTATTAAAATATGAATCTTATATTTCAGGAAGTGGAATTCCACAGGTAGAAGCTGAAATGATTGATCAAATAGACGAAAAATGGTATAAGGTCATCCTTGCTAAAATGATAGCAGGAACACTTTCAATAGTTGGCGGTTTATCTCTTGGTAGAGAAGGGCCAAGTATTCAACTAGGAGCTATGATTGGAAAAGGACTAGCTTCTGTATTTAAAAGAATGAAATTAGAAGAAAAGTATCTTTTGACATGTGGGGCAGCAGCAGGGCTTTCGGCTGCATTTAATGCACCATTAGCTGGTGTCTTGTTTGCCTTAGAAGAAATTCATAAAAACTTTTCACCACTTGCCTTAGTAACTGTTATGGTTGCTTCACTTACAGGAGATTTTATTAGTAAAAATATTTTTGGGATGACACCATCTCTTTATTTTCCACTTGTTGAAAGTTTGCCTTTAGGTCAATATGGATTTTTAATCATCTTAGGAATTATTGCAGGTTTATTAGGTGTGCTTTATAATAAAACAACAATGTTTACATTAAAACTTTATGATAAAATCACTTTTTTAAAGAATAATCAAAAGATTTATATTCCTTTAATTATTTCTATTGGCTTTATGATTTTCTATCCAGATGTTTTATGTGGAGGACATCATATTATTGATTTACTTCATGAAGGAAATTATGTTTTAAGTTCTGTTTTATTGCTCTTGGCTATGAAATTTATTTTTTCATTGATTTCTTTTGGATCAGGAGCTCCTGGAGGTATTTTCTTTCCACTATTAGTTCTTGGAAGTTTAATAGGTTGTGGATATGCTCTTGTTGTTACAACTTATTGTGGTGTACCAGCTATGTATTTTAATAACTTTATAGTTGTAGCGATGGCAGGACTTTTTGCAAGTATTGTTCGTGCACCGATTACAGGCATTGTTTTAATTGCTGAAATGTGTGGTAGTTTATCACAATTTTTACCAATTGCTGTATGTAGTTTTGTCGGCTATATTGTAGCAAATATGCTAAGATGTGAACCTATTTATCATAGTTTATTAAACCGTATGATCAAAAATGGCAATCATGAAATTTCACTTGAAGAAAAAGAAATTCTTCATTATTCAATTGAACTTGGTTCATGTTGTTTAGATCAACCAATTAAAGATTTAGGCTTACCGAAAGAATGTGTCATTATTTCAATTAATCGAGGAATTGAAGAAATTGTTCCTCGTGGGGATACCGTTTTACATTTAGGAGATCATCTGACAATCTTAGTGAATAAAGAAAATAGAGAAGTAACAAAAGATATTTTACATAAATTCTTTACATTAGAAATATAGGTGATGATATGTTTAGAAAAATAAGAAGAAAAAAACAAGAGCTAACTGAAAAACAATGTTTAGATATTTTAAGACGTGCCAAAACAGCCACGCTTGCTTTATCAGGGGATGATGGTTATCCTTATTCAGTACCGATGAATTTTGTTTATGAAGATGGAAAAATCTATTTTCATGGTGCTAAGGAAGGACATAAAATAGATGCTATTAAGAATAATCCGAAAGTATCAATGAGTATTATTGATCAAGAAGATGTCATTGAAGAAGAATTAACAACCTATTTTAGAAGTGTCATTCTTTTTGGGGAAGCAAGAATCTTACAAGAAGATGATGAAATCTATCATGCAATTAAAACATTAGGTTTGAAATATAATGAAGATGAAGTTACTGTTGAAAAAGAAATACAAAGAGAATGGAAAGCTCTTTGTTGCATAGAAATTACTATTGAACATATTTCAAGAAAACAAGCAATTGAACTTGTTAATAAAAACTATCAAGATTTGTTTTAGATTCTTGATAGTTTTTTTGTAAGGACATTGTCCTTATTTTTTTAATGTCTTAATAGTATCAATCAGTTCAACATCTAAAGAAGAAAGATAATTGAAGGCTTGTTGATAGATATCGTCTTTTAAAAGGGCATCAGGGCTATGGGCATCAAAACCAATGATGGCTTTATTTTGATATTTACTTGCAATTTTCCAAAAAGATTCATTAGGATAATGTCTACCAGACATAAACCCTAAAAGATTAAATTCTAAAGGCATATCTTTTTCTTTAGCATAAGCACATAAACGTGACATTTCTTCTTGATAAAGTTTTGAATCTTTATCATAGTAAACAAGATCAGGATGAGCTATATAACTATAAAGACCTGTATCGATTGCTTTAATACAATGATCTACATAAGCTTTTAAATAGTATTCATTGACAGGACTTCCAAAGTATTGATGAAGTTCATCTGTTTGATAGTAATGATTTCCTAAAATAATGTAATCAATTTGTTTATCTTTTAACATCTTTTCAAGCCAAGGCATATATCTTTCAAAATATTCACATTCTAATCCAATTAAAATAGAAATTTGATCTTTATATTTTTCTTTAAGATAACGAATGCTTTCAATATAATCATCTAATTGACTTTCAGGCATACGCATTGTTGCTTTAAAAGAAGAATCATAATGCCAAGGTGTATGATCAGAAAATCCTAATTCTTTGATACCAGCTTTAATAGCTGCTTTTACATATTCTTCATCTTTTCCACTAGCGTGATAGCATCTCGTGGTATGGGTATGATAATTATTTTTATTCATGGTTTCACCTCGAAAATATTATAATACAAAAAAAGGAATATACAAATGTATATTCCAAGCAATTATTATAATCCAAGTTTTGCTTTCATAGCAGCTAATTCATCTTCAACAGAAGCGTCACTACCGTTTGATGTATACTTATCAGCAAGAGTAGAAGCAGCACTTGTATGAGCGTTTAATTCTGCTTCAGCAGTTGCAGCATCTAACATTTTTTCAGCTTTCTTTTCATAGCGTTCAAATGATTCCATAGAAGATTTTGTTTTATCTCCACCAGAAACAATTTTATTAATATGTTCTTGAGCTTTAGCAGAAGCAACTGTTGCTTTAATAGCATCTCTTCTTGCTTCTAATGTTTCGATATCGTTTACTAATTTATCATGCATTTGACGCATTTTATCAGCATTGGCATGAGTAAGTTCTTGTGTTTTTTTGTATGAAACAAGATTGCTTTCATATTGTTGTTTTTTAGCAATCAATGTTCTTGCATCATCTTCATTACCTGCTTTTAATGCATTTTGTGCAGCAGTTGTATATTTAGTGATCTCTTCTTCACATTCTTTAACTTGTCGATCAGCACTTTTAGCATCAGCAATAATATTTGCTGTTTCTTTTTTGACTTCAGCAAGATCTTCTCTTAAATCTCTTAATGTTTGATCAATCATTTTTGCTGGATCTTCACATTTGTCTAATAAAGCATTAATGTTACTTTTCATGATGTCTGTAAATCTTGTTAAAATTCCCATAATTATTCTTTCCCTTCTTCATTTAAGTATTTATCTCTTAAATCATCAGATTTATCAAGAGGTGTTTTTAAAATTTCAATTGTTTCTTTTGCTTTTTCTTTATCACGTTTGAATTTCATACGTAAAATATAAATAATTCCACCGATAACAATGACAATACCTACAATAATACAAATAATTTTAATGATATCTTTAGAGGTTGTTGATTTTTTCATAATTGTTTTAGCTGTTGAATCGAATGTTTTTGTAAAAACATCTACAGTCGATAATGAACTGTCTGTCCAATAACGATCTATGTAATTCCAAAAAATATCAATAGCTTCACTATCCATTACCGATGTGACTTGTTTACCATTGACATAAGCCATATAGCCTATTTCATCAGAATTCTGTTCCTCAAAGTAAACAAATAAGAAGGTATCTTCATTATCGATGTTTTCTGAATACCATGTTTGAGCATATTCATCTTTTTGATTATCACTTGTTAGGCTTTCATCATAACTTTTTAAATAAATATAAGGTTGAATTCCTGTTTTATTGTAGAAGTTTTTAAGATTTTTAGAAAGCTTTGATTGATTTTCGATATAGCCTAGTTCATCCTTAATACAGTTATTATCATAAGCAACTGGATTTTCTATTTTTTCTCGATTAATAGTCGAAGTAACATCACTATGATCATTACTTATCATAAAAAAGCTAAAAATAATGATTGCAAAAATAATAATACAGGCAATTAATGTTCCTAAGCCACTCGATGAGTGTGTATAAGTATTTCTACGATAACCATAATAACCTCTTCTCGGTGGTCTTGGTGGTGGGGGTTCATGGTGATAACCACCTCCAAAAGATGGTCCTCTATTAAATGAAGAACCTCCTGTTGGTCTCCTTGATGAACTTCCAACATGGTGTCCACCACCTACACGACCACTTGAATGTCCTCCAGATGAACGATGACCTCCTCCGCTAGTTCCAGGTCTTGGCATACTTTCACCTCTCTTTCTTTATTGAGTTTTATTATAAATATTATACATGAATCTTTTTAGAAAAGATATATTATAAAGATTTTAGTTCAATAAATGATAAAAAGAATAAATATAAAAAAGTATGTAATATTTATTGACATATAGGTTAGCCAATGCTAACATATAGTTGTAGTTAGCGAGGGATAACCCACAGAAAGGTTGAAGAGCTATGAAAAAGAAATTCAAGCGCAGCTTGATGGCTCTTGCTTTACAAATTAGTGTCGTCGTTGCTGCAATACTATTCGTTTAATTGTCTTATGATTATTTAACTTAAATTAGCCAAATTCCTTTTTCCTATCATAAGATTATTAAGGGAAGCAAAAGTTTGGTAAGATCACTTACCTTTTTTTGTTTATAAAATAAAAACTCTTCCTAGGAAGAGTTATTTTTGTTTCATGTGTTCTTTGATTTTATTCATTGTTTCATCAGAGATTACATGTTCAATTCGACATGCATCATTAACAGCGGTATCGTGGCAAACACCAATGCTTTCAAAAAATGAAGATAATGTGTCATGACGATCATAAATTGTGTTTGCTACTTCGGCACCTTTATCAGTTAATTCGATATAACCTTTACTATCTACGATAATATATTCATCTTTTTTTAATAAACCAATAGCACGAGAAACACTCGGTTTGGAATAATTAAGTTCTCTTGCAATATCAATAGAACGAACATCTTTATTCTTTTTCGATAAGACGAGAATCGTTTCTAAATACATTTCTCCTGATTCTTGTAAATTCATGCGCATCACCTCTTACTGTATTATATCATATTTTAATCGAGATAAGCAATGAATAAGCACGTTGTAAATTGTTGAAAGAGGGTTGACATCTATTTCAAAATGAAGTATATTCTATTTGAAGTTAGAGAAGTCTAACTATATTTTATGTCTTATAGTTAGCAAATACTAATCAAATTAGCATAACCTAATGTGGTTAGCGAGGACAAATTCTTGAGGAGGTAAGTAAGATGCCGTTAACAATGTTAAACATAGGAGAAACCGGTAAAATCAAAAGAATTGGTGGGAACGAAGAAACGAGAAGATTTTTAAATAATCTTGGTTTTGTTGTTGGCACTGAAGTTTCTGTTGTTTCGGCAATCGGGGGAAATGTGATTGTTAATATCAAGGATTCTCGCGTTGCTATTAATGAAGATATGGCAAAACGTATCATGGTGTAGAAAAGGGGGAAGTGTTGTGAAACTTAATGAAGTAGAAGTTGGTAGCACTGTCACTGTTAAGAAAATCGAAGGTGATGGAGCTTACAAAAGACGTATTATGGATATGGGTATCACTAAAGGGGTAGAATTATATATTAGAAAAGTTGCTCCTCTTGGAGATCCTGTTGAAATTACTGTAAGAGGTTATGAATTATCAGTTAGAAAAAACGATGCACAATGTGTTGAAGTTGAATAACGGAGGGGAAAGTTAAAAATGAATATTAAATTTGCGCTTGCAGGTAACCCTAACTGTGGTAAAACAACAATGTTTAACGCATTAACAGGTGCTAATCAATATGTTGGTAACTGGCCAGGTGTTACTGTAGAAAAGAAGGAAGGAAAAGTAAAAGGAAACAAAGAAGATAATATTACTGTTGTTGACTTACCAGGTATTTATTCTTTATCTCCTTATACATTAGAAGAAGTTGTCAGCCGTGATTTTCTTTTAAATGAAGATCCAGATGTCATCATTGACTTAGTTGACGCTACTAATATTGAAAGAAACTTATATTTAACAACTCAATTAATTGAAACTGGGGTTCCAGTAGTTATTGCTTTAAATATGGCAGACCTAATTGAAAAAAGAGGTTTAAAAATTGACACTAAACGTTTATCAATGGTATTAGGATGTCCTATTATTGAAACTTCTGCTTTAAAAGGAACAGGTTTAAAAGAATTAATTGCTGAAGCTGTTAAAGTTGCTAAACAAGGTGAACATCAATTACCAGGAGCTATTTTCAGTGAAAAACTTGAAAAAGCAATTGATACTGTTGTTCCTGCTTTATCTGAAACAATTGCTGCTAACAAAAAAAGATGGTATGCTGTTAAAGTTTTAGAAAATGATGAAAAAGTAATGAATCATATTGTTTTAGATGCTCAAGCTAAAACTACTATTGATGCATTAAGAAAAGATTTAGAAACTGAATTAGATGACGATATGGAAAGTATTGTTACTGATGGTCGTTATACTTATATTCAAAAAATAATTTCAACAACTGTTGAAAAACCAAAAGAAAAATTAACAATTTCTGACAAAATTGATAAAATTGTAACAAACAGATTCTTAGGAATTCCTATTTTCTTATTAATCATGTATATTGTTTACTATATTTCAGTTACAACTGTTGGGACATTCGTTACTGACTGGACAAATGATGTCTTTGTTGTAGCTATTCAAGATGCTGTATCTGGATTCTTAAGTTCAGTTGGAGCAAGTGGTTTATTATCTGCTGTTATCGTTGATGGTATCATCGGTGGTGTTGGTGCAGTTATCGGATTTGCACCTCAAATGGCAATCTTATTCTTATTCTTATCAATCTTAGAAGATTGTGGTTACATGGTTCGTATTGCATTCGTCATGGACAGAGTATTTAGATATTTCGGTTTATCTGGAAAAAGCTTTATTCCGTTATTAATTGGTTCTGGTTGTGGTGTTCCTGCTATTATGGCATCTAAAACAATCGAACAAGATAATGATAGACGTTTAACTATTATGACTGCTACATTTATTCCTTGTGGTGCAAAATTACCTGTTATCGCTTTATTAGGTGGAGTTATGGCTGGTAAAGTTGCTGGTTGGGAAGCTGGAGGAATGATTGCTCCTGCAATGTATTTCTTAGGTATTGTTGCTGTATTAGTTTCTGCTATTATCTTAAAGAAAACAAAACCATTCTCTGGTAAACCTGCTCCATTCGTAATGGAATTACCAGAATATCATATTCCTAGTGTTAAAACTGTATTATTACACGTATGGGAAAGATTAAAAGCATTCTTAATTAAAGCTGGTACAATCTTAGTTGTTGCTTGTATCGTTATTTGGTTCTTATCTACATTCGGATTTGAAGGTGGATCATTTGGTATGGTAGAAGATACTGCTAATAGTTTAATCGCTGTTATTGGTAATGTTATTGCTCCAATCTTTGCTCCACTTGGATTTGGTAACTGGCAATCAGTTGCTTCATCATTAACTGGATTCTCAGCTAAAGAAGCAATCGTTTCTACAATGGGTGTATTAGCTAATGTTGCTGGAGATACTGAAGATGCTGTTAACGTTGCTGCTGGTGTAGCTCAATGGTTCCCAACTGCAATGGCTGCATTATCATTCTTAATCTTTAACTTATTAGATTCACCATGTTTAGCTGCTATTTCAACAATGGCTAACGAATTGAATGATAGAAGATGGTTCTGGTTTGCAATTATCTTCCAAAACGTATTTGCTTACGCTGTTTCATTAATGGTATATCAAATTGGTTCATTAGTATTATATGGAACATTTGGATTCTGGACAGTTGTTGCATTCGTTGTTCTTGCATTCATGTTATACATGTTATTTAGACCTGATCCATATAAAGATCAAAAAGTTTATTCTACAAGATCAGTTGAAGCATAATAAAATCCGGAATTACTCCGGATTTTTATAAATTAAAGGAGGTATTATTATGGCTAATGTGATTATTGTTTTATTAATTGTTGCCTATTGTGCATGGGTCATCTATACACATTTCTTTAGAAAGAAAGATGGACATAAGTGTAGTGGTATTTGTGCAGGGTGTAGTCAATGTTCATCTCCTTTAGATGATTATTATAGAGATCAAAAGAAAATGAAAGAGAGACATAATCATGGGTAATGTAAGTGGTTCGACTTTCTATATGTTTTTAGGAGTACTTGTTATTTATTTAATAGGTGTTTCTATTTACACACTTGTTCAAAAAATTAAGAAGAAAAGAAAATAACAGGAGGTAATTATGGCTAATGTTATTATCGTTCTTATATTAGTGGTGGTTGTTGGTATTGCTTTAAAATCAACAAGAAAACACATGAAGGGTGAAAGTTCTTGTTGTGGCGGTGGTGGAGAAATCTATCAAGCTTTAGAAGATAAAAAATTAGACAATCCAATTATTAAAGAAAAAGTATTTAAAATTAAAGGTATGACTTGTCAACATTGTGTGGCTAATGTAACACGTGCAATTAATGCTATTGAAGGCGTAAGTTCACAAGTGAACTTAAAAAAAGAAGAAGCACATGTTGTCTATGATCGAGATGTTGATGATCAAGTGATTATATCTGCTGTCAAACAAGTAGGATATGATGTTATTTAGGGAAGAAGAAATTCTTCTCTTTTTTTATAAAACGATTGATATTCATGTCTATACATGGTACATTTAATATGTATAGACAAGATATAATTGTTGCGATTAAAAGTTAAAGAAATACACATCTCATACACCAAGCACTCCAAATTCTTTAATAATGTCTATATATAATGAAGTATCTAAAAAGAGGATTTCAAAAATCCTCTTTTTTTACCAATATTTGGTATTGCTTTTTGTTTGAATATTATATTTAGGTGTATGTGGATATTTTTCAATAGATTTGTTGTTTTTGATAGACCAAGCTTTTGCTGGAAGCGTTAAAAGCTGTGGACATTTTAATTCACCATCTAGTGGTTTAATGAGGGAAATGATATCATGATAATATTTATTACCATTTGTAAGAACATAAGCTCTTTGATTTAAGAAATCTTCCTCATTAAATTGTTCTTGATTGATGCTATGTTCATAGATTTCTTTACGATCTAATTCATATAGAAATTCAGACATTAAATCATGAAAATCAAAAATATATTGATCTTTATGATTTACTAAAAAATTAATAATTGGTTCAAAAACTTCATCTGTATTTTCACTATCCCAATAACCTTTTTTTAATATTCCCCAAAAAGAATTTTTAAACATTTTCATCACCATATCCATTCTATAGGATAATGAACAAGATATCAAGGACTCCCTTTTCTAAACCAATAAACAATCCCTGTTTCATCAATATTTCCATAGATAGGATTAATAGCGATAGCATTTAATTTAGATGTTAATTTATACCAACTTTCTTTTTTGATTTCTTTATTTAAAAAATTAATCGCCACTTCTTTAGCAAGTACTTTTTCCTGACTGTTTTCTATTTTTCGATTATCATCATAGCCTACCCAACCATTAATGAGGATATTAGGATTATAAGCAACAATCAAATTATCATAATCTGTACTTCCTGTTTTACAGGCAACTTTATATTTGGTTTGATAATTTTCCATTGTTGCATTTAAATAAGTTGAAAATTGTTTATTAAAGGTTCCTGTTAATAATTGATTGAGGATTAAACAGCTTTCTTTGTTCAAATTTTGAATTCTTTGATTTTTATGTTGATAAATAGTTTTTCCTTGATGATCAACGATTTTTTCAATGGTATAAAGATGTTGATATTTACCACCAGAAGCAATATTACAGTAGATATTTGAAAGATTATAAATGTTTGTATTAACTGTTCCAAGTGCTAAAGAGGCGTTGTTTTTAGCGTTGATTCCATAGGATTTAAGAAAATCTCTAAGATTTTCTGTACCTAAAAATAAATGTGTTTTTACAGCATAAATATTATCGCTGACAGCAATAGCTTGAGCAAGTGTGATTTCTTGATAAGCATATTTTTGATGAAAATTAGCAGGAGAGTAAGTTGTATTGTTACTTAATTTAAAGGTCGTTGGTTCGCATAGAAAACGTGTAGAGGGGTTAAATCCGTTTTCTAAGGCTAAATAATAGAGAAAAGGTTTCACTGTACTTCCTATTTGTCTAGAAGCATGTATTGCACGATTATATTGAGAATTAGCGTAATCTTTACCACCAATCAAGGCTTGTAATTGATTGGTTTTAGGATTTGCAACCGTAAAAGCGCATTGTAGATCACCTTGTATTTTCTTTTCTTTAATAAGATCATTTAAAGTATTTTGATATTCACTGTTAAAAGAAGTATAAATATTTAATCCTTTATTTAAATATTGATTATTATAAAAACCTAATTCCTCTAATTCTTCTAAAACAGTATCCTTATAATAATAAGTAGACATATTTTCATTAAGTGAATGTTCACTTGCTAAATTAAGAGTTTGTTTTTGAGTGGCCTCTAAAATACTTTGAGTAATCATTTGATTATCATACATAGCTTTTAAAACAAGACTTTGTCTTTGTTTAGCTCTTTCTTTGTTTAAAATTGGTGAATAATATTGGGGACCATTGACAACCCCTGCTAACATGCTTGCTTCATTTAAAGTCAATTCTTTTGCTTTTTTACCATAGAAATACTGGGATGCATTTTCAATGCCATAAATTCCATGTCCAAAATAGACATTATTGATATAACCTTCTAAAATTTCCTTTTTTGATAAATGCGTTTCTAATTGTAAAGTAAAAAAAGCTTCTTTTACTTTACGAGACCAAGTCTTTTCATTTGTTAAATAAAGAAGACGAGCGTATTGTTGGGTTATTGTGCTAGCACCTTGAGAAGTTTTCCTTTTTAGGACATTTGTTTTTATTGCCCGGGAAATTCCGACATAATCAAACCCATGATGACTATAAAAACGTTTATCTTCAATAGCAACAATTGCTTTTAAAAAATAAGGACTAACATCATCAATTGAAACATATTGCCCACTATAATTATTGACACTTTGATAAAAAATCTTATTTTGATCATCATAAAGCTTTATGTAACGATCTTTATTAAGTTCAGGTTTTCCTACACAAAAGGCAATAACATACATCAATAAAAGAAATGTGAAGAAAAATATAAAACAATAAAGAATTCTTTTTATAAACTGTCTCATTTTATCACCGATTTTATTCTTGCCATTTTATGTTATAATATGCACGGTGATAGAATGAAAAAGAATATTAAAGTAAATTATAAGAGTATATTTAAATATGATGATCATCATGAAACAGTTCAATTTAAAAGTGATGGAATCTATGAAAAAGGATTTGATAAAGAGAAATTTACTTTCTATAACAATGATCAAAAGATAGAAATTATTTTAAAAGGTAAAGAAATGACATTAGCTAATGGACCTTCTTTATTAAATCTTTCTTATCATAGAAAGATAGGAAATCATTATCATACAGATTATGGGATGATAGAACTCTTTACAGAACTTATTACAATGGAACATGATCGTTATTTAAAAGTGAAGTATATTTTAAGTGATGAGCATCAACAATTAAGTGAAGTTTACGTGATGATGAAATATGATTTTTATGGAGAAGAAAATGAAGCAATCTAAAAAGTTATTAACGAATAAAATATTATTTTCAGGTTTATTGATTTTAATTCAATTAATTATTGTTTTTGTTGCCTTTTTGACGATTCATAGATCATCTAGATTTTTTGTCTATTTGTTCAAGCTTATTAGCGTTCTTGCTGCTTTATATATTATAAATAAGGATGATGCAAGTGCTTATAAGATTACCTGGCTTGTTTTGATAGCTGCTGTACCTTTTGTAGGTGGTGTTCTTTATGTATTTTTAGGAGATAAAAAACCAAGTCAAAGGTTACAATTTGCTTTTTTAAAACAAATAAAGAATCAACGTATTATTGAAAATGATATTATAGAAGAAGTAGCTGATCCTTATATTAAAGGACAAATGAATTATTTAAATCAACAAAGGTATCCTACTTATTATGGACAAGATCTTAAATATTTTTCATTAGGTGATGATGCTTTTGAACCTTTATTGGAATCTTTAAGAAATGCGAAAAAATTCATTTTTATGCAATTTTTTATTGTTGATGAAGGAAAAATGTTGAAAAGTGTTTTAGATATTCTTAAAGAGAAAGTTAAAGAAGGCGTAGAAGTGAGATTTATGTATGATGATGTAGGATCACTTACGATGTTGCCTCGTCATTATGATCGTCAACTTGAAAAAATGGGCATAAAGAGTGTGGCATTTAATCCTTTTATACCTGTTTTATCTTTAGCGATGAATAACCGTGATCATAAAAAGATCGTGGTGATTGATGGTGAAATAGGCTTTAGTGGTGGATTTAATTTAGCAGATGAATATATTAATCAAAGAGTTAAATATGGGCATTGGAAGGATTCTGGGTTAATGATTCATGGTCCTGCTGTTAATTCGCTTACGAAGATGTTTTTAGAATCATGGAATGTAGCAAGAAATACAGAAGAAGATTATGAAAAGTATTATGTGCGCTCTCAGCAAAAATTTGAGGTAGATGGCTATGTAACTCCTTATGGAGATTCTCCTTTAGATGATGAAAATGTAGGTGAAAATGTTTATTTAAACATGATCAATCAAGCGTATGATTATTTATATATTACAACACCTTATTTGATCTTAGATGATAACTTACAAACAGCATTGATCAATGCTGCTAAAAGAGGAGTCGACGTACGCATCATTACACCAGGAATACCAGATAAAAAAATTGTTTTTAGAGTTACACGTTCATATTATCAAACATTGATCAAACATGGTATTCGTATTTATGAATATACTCCTGGATTTATTCACGCTAAAAACTTTTTAGTGGATGATAAATGTGCAACAGTAGGGACAATTAATTTAGATTATCGTAGTTTATATCTTCATTTTGAAAATGGAATTTATTTATATAACAATAAAATATTAAAAGATATTAAGGAAGATTTTTTAGCGACAGTAGAAAAGTCTCATGAAATTACCTTGGATGAAGTTGTAACTGGTAAATTTATGGGTTGGTTTGAAGCAATTTTACGTGTAATTGCTCCATTACTTTAGGTAAAAAACATTGACTTTATGCACTCTTAATGGTAACGTATAAACGATTAAATATCTTTTTTAAGGAGGTAAAAAATGGCTGTAAATAAAATTGAAATTGCATTAAAAGAAGCACTAAAAAAAGCAATGGTTAAATGCAATTTTGTAGAAGATTATGAAATAGATCAAATCACAATAGAAATACCAAAAGAAAAAAGTCATGGTGATTATTCAACAAATATCGCTATGCAACTTACAAGATTACTTAGAAAGAATCCAAGAATGATTGCAGAACAATTAATCGAAGCAATTGATAAAGAGGAAGCAAATATCGATTCTATTGAAATTGCTGGTCCAGGATTCATCAATATGTTTATGAAAAAAGATGCTTTAACTTCTATTATTAAAGAAGTATTAGCAGAAAAAGATGATTATGGAAAAAGTGATGCAGGAAAAGGGATTAAATATAATGTTGAATTCGTTTCTGCCAATCCAACAGGAGATTTACATTTAGGACATGCTAAAGGGGCAGCAGTAGGAGATAGTATTTGTCGTATTATGTCAGCTGCAGGATATGATGTTACAAGAGAATATTATATTAATGATGCAGGAAATCAAATTTATAATTTAGCTTTATCTTTATATGCAAGATATAGAGAAGCTTTTGGTTTAGATTTTGAATTACCTGAAGATGGATATCATGGTCAAGATATTAAAGATATCGCTGTTAAAATCAAAGAAGAAGTTGGCGATAAATATTTAAATGCAGATCATGATGAAATGATTGCTTTCTTTAGAAAAGAAGGAACTAAATTTGAATTACAAAAAATTAAAGATATTTTAGCGGAATTTAGAGTTCATCATGATGTTTGGTTCTCTGAAACTTCTTTATATGAAGAAAATAAAGTAGTTCCTACAATTGAAAAATTAAAAGAAAAAGGATTTACTTATGAACAAGATGGGGCTTTATGGTTTAAATCAACTGAATTTGGAGATGATAAAGACCGTGTCTTAATTAAATCTGATGGAAGTTATACTTATTTAACTCCTGATATTGCTTATCATTTAAATAAATTAGATAGAGGTTATGAATATTTAGTAGATTTATTAGGAGCAGATCATCATGGTTATATCAATCGTATGAAAGCTGCTATTCAAGCTTTAGGTTATAATAGTGATCAATTAAATATTGATATTCTACAAATGGTAAGAATGATGGAAAATGGTGAAGTTGTTAAAATGTCTAAACGTACAGGAAATGCAATCACTATTAAAGATTTAATTGATGATATTGGTGTTGATGCAACTCGTTATTTCTTTGCCGCTAAAGCAGCCAATACACCTTATGATTTTGATTTAACATTAGCTAAATCTAAATCAAATGATAACCCTGTTTATTATGCACAATATGCTCATGCAAGAATGTGTTCAATTTTAAGACAAGCTAAAGAAAATGATATTACAATTGCAGATCATTTTGAATTACTTGTAAATGATAAAGAAATGGCTTTATTAAAACATATTAATGAATTTAGAAATGAAATTGCGGATAGTGCAAAATCAAGAAGTCCACATAAAATCGCAAATTATATTCAAAGACTTGCACAATTATTCCATAGTTTCTATAATGATTGTTATGTAATAGATAAAGAAAATATTGAATTATCAATGCAACGTTTAGCTTTAGTAGAAGCAACACGTATTACATTAAAAAATGCATTAAACTTAATTGGTGTTGAAGCACCTGAAAAAATGTAAGGAGAGATAAAGATGGATAAAAATAGATCAATGGTTGATGTTGCTTATGAATTAATGTCTAAAAAGAAAAAAGCAGTTAATTTCTATAAATTATGGCAAGAAGTAAGTGAAGTAAAAGGTTTTGATGAAGAAGAAAAAGATGAAAAAGAATCTTTATTCTATACAAACATTACTTTAGATGGACGTTTCATTACAATTGGTGAAAATAACTGGGATTTACGTTCTCGTCATAAATTTGATGAAGTACACATCGATATGAATGACATCTATACTGACGAAGATGAAGAATCTGAAGAAGTAGAAGACGATGTAGATAGTACAATCGAAGATGATTATAATAACTAAGAGGCAAGGCCTCTTTTTTAATAAAATCCTTGCTTTCAAATAAAAGTAGATATTCTTATTAATGAAAGGATTATTTTATGAATAAACGACAAACAAAGATTTTAGAATTACTCACACAAAATAAAAAAGTAGAAGTTACAAAACTTTCTGAATTACTAGGAGTTTCACAAGTTACAATTCGTAAAGATTTAGATGCTCTTTCAGAAAGTGGTATGTTAATTAGAGAACATGGGTATGCTACTCTTAATAAAAGTGATGATATGAATATTCGTCTTGCTTATCATTATGAACAAAAACAAAAAGTAGCTAAAAAAGCAGTAGAATCGATTCAACATGGTGAAACAATTATGATTGAATCAGGTTCATGTTGTGCTCTAGTAGCCTTAGAAATTGCAAAGACAAAAAAAGATGTCACACTGATTACCAATTCTGCATTTATTGCAGATTATATTCGTAAACATACAGCTATTAAAATTATTTTATTAGGTGGAGAATATCAACATGAATCTCAAGTGATGGTAGGACCAATGATGAGAAAATGTGCAGAAGCATTTTTTGTGGATAAACTCTTTATTGGAACAGATGGTTTTAGTATTGATACAGGATTTACAGGAAATGACTATATGCGTTGTGAAGCTGTTAAAGATATGGCAAGACAAGCAAGTCATGTTATTATTGTTACTGAATCAGATAAGTTTCATCAAAAAGGAGTTTCTAATTTAATTGATTTACATCAAGTATCATGTATTTATACAGATCAAGGAATTCCTCAAGAAGTTGAAGAATATTTTAAAGAAAAACATATACAAGTTGAGAAAGTTTGATCCTAAGGTTTCCTTAGGATTTTTTGTAGCAAAAATGTAAAGGAAAGTTGCTGGTGATAAGAAGTAAGAATGTTATAATTTTTCTAGGAGGTGACAATAATGCTTAATGAAAAGATAGTGTATTATAGAAAGAAAAACATGCTTACACAAGAAGAACTAGCATATCAATTAAATGTTTCAAGACAAACAGTTACAAAATGGGAAACAGGAACTATTTATCCTAATATTGAGTATTTAATAAAACTTTCAAATCTTTTTGGTGTTTCAATAGATTATTTAGTTAAAGAGGATGATTGTTTAACATTAGAAACTCATAAAATTGAAATAAGTGAACTTTCATGCTTTCTTGTAAAAGCCAAAAAGGCAACGTATGCAAATAAAACAAATAAAGTCAATTCTTCAAGAAAAGAGTCTCATGATTATTCATATCAAGAGAATAATTATACTTATTTAGATTCTTTCTTTGGTGCGGAAAATTTTAGTGGACAAGAAATTGTTTATAAAGATGAAAAACCATGTTGGTCTATGAATTACTATGGAAGGGTTATAGAGGAAAACTTTAATGGTGATTTTTTAAAAGAAGCTTTATTACAAGTTGATGAAGAATTGCCTTTTAGAGGTCCTTTATTTTATCAAAAAGGGGAGTATCTTTACTTGTTGCGTATTCAAGGAAAAATTGATTTTTTTCAGGGTGTTGAAGAAATATATTATCAAACATATAAAGTTTATGAAGGATTTATACAAGGCGGAATTGTGAAATAAATAATGACAAATATTTTAAATAAATTTTAATATACTCTTAATGAAGAATGATTATTTCTAAAACAGGAGAGAGTATATGAAAAATTTAGAAAGAAAAGATATTTTAAATGTGAAAAAGAATAATAAAAAACAAAGTGTTTTTGATAATTCTGAAGTAGTATTAAATATTTTGTATAATACGTATATAAAGAGTCAACTTCATAAAAAATAAAAAGCTATCTGTAAGTAAATAGATAGCTTTTTATATCTAAAAGAAACAATCAATGCCTTTATCTAAAAAGATTTGTTGATAATCTTTTAAATCTTCTTCATGATAAGCTTGATAAGTTTTTAAAGAATATTCTTTATTTAATAAGTCATATTTTTTTTCACCAAATTGATGAAAAGGAAGAAGTTGTACCTTTTGAATGTTTGATACTTTTAATAATTCACTTATTCCTTCAGCATCTTCTAAAGAATCATTAAAATCAGGAATAACAGGAATGCGTGGTAAAACATTAAGTTGATGTTGAATAGCCCATTGAAGATTTTCAACAATTAAATCATTATAAACACCTGTTCCTTCAAAATGTTGAAGTCGATTATAATGTTTTACATCAAAAAGTAAAAGATCAAATAAAGGTGCTAATTTTTGAAATGTTTCTTTTTGAATATATCCCGTTGTTTCAATAGCAACATGTAAATTCTTTTCTTTAAGAGATAAAACAAGCTCTTCTAGAAATTCAGGTTGTGCCATACCTTCACCCCCAGAGATAGTTACACCACCATTAGATTCTTCATAAAAATCAATATCTTGCATGCAGACATCCACAATTTCTTGGATTTCTTTAAAGTATCCTTCGTGACTTAATGCTTTAGTTGGACAATGATTGACACATTGTAGACAGCCAATACATTTATCATGATTAAAGATCATATGGTTTTCTTTTTCAATAATTGCTTGTTTTGGGCAGTTAAGTAAACATTTCTTACAATGAACACATTTTTCAAAGTCATAAAGTATTTGTAGCTTATGTAATTGGGATTCAGGATTTGAACACCATTTACATTTTAAAGGACAGCCTTTAAAGAAAACGGTCGTACGAATACCTGGACCATCATGGATACTAAATTTTTGTATATTAAATATTAATCCTTTTTCCATAGTTTTTCTCCTCGCTAATATCCTAACATATCTTTTTATAAGTTTCAAATGAAACTAAAATTGTTTATTTATGAAAATAATATTGACTTATTTTTTGCTTATTATATAATTTAATTGCAAAAGAAAGATTTGAAACTTACGAATGAAAGCTGAGGGAAGAAAAATGAAAAATAGTGAACACTTTGGTGAACTTACATCAAGAATGAATCATTTTAGAGAAGAAGTCTTAGATAAAAAACCATATATCTGTGCAAAAAGAGCACTCCTTGCGACAGAGGCATATAAAGAACATTTAAATGAACCGCCAATTATGAAAAGAGCGTATATGTTAAAAAACATCTTAGAAAAGATGCCTATTTATATTGAAGAAGATACTTTGATTGTAGGAAATCAAGCTTCATCAAATAGAGATGCACCCATCTTTCCAGAATATACAATGGAATTTGTGATGAATGAACTTGATCTATTTGAAAAAAGAGATGGAGATATTTTCTATATTACTGAAGAAACAAAAGATGAATTAAGATCTATTGCACCATTTTGGGAAAATAATAATTTAAGAAGTAAAGGAGGCGCTTTGCTTCCAGATGAAGTGAGTGTTTATATGGAAACAGGTTTCTTTGGAATGGAAGGGAAGCTTAATTCTGGAGATGCGCATTTAGCGGTAGATTATCAACAAGTTTTACAAAAAGGTTTAAAAGGATATGAAGAAAGAGTTAAAGGTTTAAAAGAAAAACTTGATTTATGTATGCCTGAAAATATTGATAAATATCAATTTTATAAAGCTGTTTTAATTGTCATTGATGCAGTTAAAACATATGCAAGACGTTACAGTGATCTTGCTTTAGAACTTGCAGAAAGTACTGATGGGAAACGAAAAGAAGAATTAGAAGAAATTGCACGTATTTGTAAGAAAGTTCCTTATGAAAAAGCAGAAACTTTCTATGAAGCGATTCAATCAACATGGTTTATTCAATTAATTCTACAAATTGAATCGAATGGGCATTCTTTATCTTATGGACGTTTTGATCAATACATTTATCCTTACTATAAACATGATAAAGATCTTCATAATATAACAGAAGAACAAGCTGTTGAATTATTAGATAACTTATGGATCAAAACTCTAACAATCAATAAGGTGCGTTCACAAGCCCATACTTTTTCAAGTGCCGGAAGCCCAATGTATCAAAATGTAACCATTGGTGGACAAACACCTGATAAAAAAGATGCAACGAATGAACTTTCATATTTAGTATTAAAATCAGTTGCCCAAACACGTTTACCACAACCAAACTTAACAGTGCGATATCATAAAAATATGCCAAAAGCTTTTTTGGATGAAGCTATTGAAGTTATGAAACTTGGTACAGGAATGCCTGCATTCAATAATGACGAAATCATTATTCCATCATTTATTGAAAAGGGTGTCAAAGAAGAAGATGCATATAACTATTCAGCGATTGGTTGTGTTGAAACAGCAGTTCCTGGTAAATGGGGTTATCGTTGTACAGGGATGTCTTATATGAACTTCCCACGTATTTTATTAATGGCAATGAATGATGGGGTAGATATGACTTCTGGAAAACGATTCTTTGAAGGTAGTGGTTACTTTAAAGATATGACATCTTATGATGAACTCTTTAAAGCGATTGAAAAAGGAATGCGTCATTTGACACGTATGTCAGTGATTGTTGAAAATGCGATTGATTTAGCACTTGAAAGAGATGTTCCTGATGTTTTATGTTCAGCCTTGACAGAAGATTGTATTGGTCGTGGAAAAACAATCAAAGAAGGTGGCGCTGTTTATGATTTTATTTCAGGGTTACAAGTAGGAATTGCGAATATGGCAGATAGTCTTGCAGCTATTAAAAAACTTGTCTTTGAAGAAAGAAAAATCACACCTGAAGAATTATGGAATGCTATTTTAGATGATTATACAAGTGAAGAAAGTCAAAGAATTCAAGAAATGTTAATTAATGATGCCCCTAAGTATGGTAATGATATTGATGAAGTCGATCAATTAGTAGTTGATGTTTATAATATTTATATTGATGAAATGAAAAAATATCCAAATACTCGTTATGGAAGAGGTCCAATCGGTGGGATTCGTTATGCTGGTACTTCAAGTATTTCTGCCAACGTTGGACAAGGTTATGGCACAATGGCTACTCCAGATGGAAGAAAAGCACATACACCTCTTGCTGAGGGATGTTCACCAGCTCATGCGATGGATAAAAAAGGACCAACTGCTGTGTTTAAATCTGTTTCTAAATTACCAACACATGAAATTACTGGTGGTGTTTTATTAAATCAAAAGGTAACACCTCAGTTATTATCGAAAGAAGAAAATAAAGAAAAGATTGAAATGTTGATTAAAACCTTCTTCAATCGATTAAAAGGTTATCATGTTCAATACAATGTTGTTTCTAAAGAAACATTATTAGATGCCCAAGCACATCCTGAAAAGCATAAAGATTTAATTGTTCGTGTTGCTGGCTATTCCGCATTCTTTAATGTGTTATCAAAAGCAACACAAGATGATATTATTGGAAGAACTGAACAAACATTATAGGAGAAAAGAAAATGGAATTTATAATTGATACAGTAAACTTAGAAGATATAA